>NZ_LNAM01000209.1 GCF_001461035.1 Acetivibrio ethanolgignens
AATAAAAGGTGATATGCGTTGACTTAGTAAAGTTATATAATTTTGTTCCTCAACGCTGAGTTTTCACAAATCAGGATTGCATTTTTTTTCCTTATACTGTATAATGTAAAAGGCGAAAGTTGGACATATTACAAGCACTATGAAAGAAAAGAGGTAAGTGTAAAATGATGAAGATTGATTTAACTCAGTATGGAATTACAGGAACCACAGAAATTGTACACAACCCTTCTTATGAATTTTTATTCACAGAAGAGACAAAGCCAGAGCTAGAAGGCTTCGAAAAGGGGCAGGTAAGCGAGCTTGGTGCAGTCAACGTAATGACCGGTATCTATACAGGCCGCTCCCCAAAGGACAAATTCATTGTAATGGATGACAATTCTAAGGATACTGTATGGTGGACCTCTGATGAGTACAAGAATGATAACCATCCTGCTTCTCAGGAAACCTGGCAGGAATTAAAGAAAATCGCTCTAAATGAGCTTTCTAACAAAAAGCTGTATGTAGTAGATGCTTTCTGCGGTGCAAATAAGGATTCCCGTATGGCAATCCGCTTTATCGTTGAAGTTGCATGGCAGGCACATTTTGTAAAAAATATGTTTATTACCCCAACAGAAGAAGAGCTTAAGGACTTTAAGCCTGATTTTGTTGTTTATAACGCCTCTAAAGCAAAGGTAGAAAATTATAAGGAATTAGGTCTGAACTCTGAGACTGCTGTTATATTTAATATTACAAGCCGTGAGCAGGTTATTATCAATACCTGGTATGGCGGAGAAATGAAGAAGGGTATGTTCTCTATGATGAACTATTACCTGCCTTTAAAGAACATCGCTTCCATGCACTGTTCTGCAAATACCGATATGAACGGCGAGAATACCGCTATTTTCTTCGGTCTTTCCGGTACCGGTAAGACTACCCTTTCAACAGACCCTAAGCGTCTTTTAATTGGTGATGATGAGCATGGCTGGGATGATAATGGCGTATTCAACTTCGAGGGTGGCTGCTATGCTAAGGTTATTGACCTTGACAAGGAATCTGAGCCGGATATCTACAATGCAATCCGCCGCAATGCCCTTCTTGAAAATGTTACTCTGGATAAGGATGGCAAGATTGATTTTACAGATAAGAGCGTAACCGAAAACACCCGTGTATCTTATCCTATCAATCATATTGATAATATTGTCCGTCCGGTTTCTTCTGCTCCAGCAGCAAAGAATGTTATTTTCCTGTCTGCAGATGCCTTTGGCGTTCTTCCTCCGGTATCTGTTCTGACTCCAGAGCAGACAGAGTATTACTTCCTGTCTGGCTTTACTGCTAAGCTTGCAGGAACTGAGCGTGGTATTACAGAGCCTACACCTACCTTCTCTGCTTGCTTCGGCCAGGCCTTCTTAGAGCTGCATCCTACAAAGTATGCTGAAGAGCTGGTTCGGAAGATGAAGGAGAGCGGTGCAAAGGCATATCTGGTTAACACCGGCTGGAATGGTACAGGAAAGCGTATCTCTATCAAGGATACCCGTGGTATTATTGATGCTATTTTAAATGGTGACATCAACAATGCACCTACTAAGACAATTCCACACTTTAACTTTGAAGTACCTACCGAGCTTCCAGGTGTAGATTCTAATATTCTGGATCCTCGTGATACCTATGCAGATGCTTCCGAATGGGAAGCTAAGGCTCAGGATTTAGCTGGACGCTTCATTAAGAACTTTGCAAAATACGAAGGTAATGAGCTTGGCAAGGCTTTAGTAGCTGCCGGCCCACAGAAATAAATAAATTGTTAGCAAAAAGAAGCTGTCACAAATTTGTGTACAGCTTCTTTTTCTATTTATTTTCCTCTTTTTTCTTTGTCATCCGCCACAGTGTGGTTCTGCTTACCCCCAGCTCCTTTGCAATATCCTGTTTCTTTTTCTTAGGGCCCACCTGTCCATAAAGCTCCTGCAGGTTGTCCTGTTTACAGTCTTCTGGCCTGCTCTGTCGGAAAATTTTCAGCTGCCGTATCTCAGCTTCATCAATTTCATCCATATCATTGAGTACCGTAAGTCTTTCACATATATTGCGAAGCTCTCTGACATTACCAGGCCAGTCATATTCAGATAAAAGCTGCACTGCCTTTTGGGAAAGTCTTGGTATCGGTTTGCCCATTTCACAGGCAAATCGGGTTAGATAAAAGTCCACCATTTCCCGGATGTCCCCTTTTCGCTCTCTAAGCGGCGGAATTACAATATCCAGAAGGTTTAGCCGGTAATACAAATCTGCACGGAATTTTCCTTCCTTTATCTGCTCCTCAATATTAATATTCGTTGCAGAAATGACTCTTACATCAATTGGCTGGACTCTGTCACTTCCAATTCTGCGTATCTCCTTTTCCTGAAGAACACGCAGAAGCTTTGCTTGAAGTGTAATAGGTATTTCCCCTATTTCATCTAAAAAAATAGTTCCCTTATGGGCCAGCTCAAATAAACCGATTTTTCCACCCTTTGATGCTCCTGAAAATGCTCCGGCCTCATAACCAAACAGCTCACTCTCCAAAAGATTTTCCGGCAATGCTGCACAATTTAAAGCCACAAAGGGCTCGGCACTTCTTCTGCTGGCACGATGAATACTATGGGCAAACAGCTCCTTTCCAGTTCCTGTTTCACCTACAATCAAGACATTAGAATCTACCCTGCTGTACCGCTTTGCCATCATAATATTGTCCTTTATCGCATCAGAGGAGCCTATAATATCTTCAAAGGAATATTTGGCTGTCAGGCCCTTTTCACTTAAGCTCCGTCGGATTTTCGTCTCTGCTTCGATAATCTGCTCTGTACTGCTGATCGTTATAATCGTTCCACGATCCATCTTATCCGCAACCAACGGCTTAAAATCAACAAAGCACTGTTTTCCTCCAATCTTTAAAAGCTCAGTCCTGCTATTGCCCGAGATAGCCTCCTGCCAGCAAAAATCGGGGCATACCTTTTCTGCCGGCTGTCCCTCCAAAACCTCCTGGGAAGGAATCTGAAACAAACGGTAAGTCTGATTATTTGCCGCCATAATTCTGCCCTTTTCATTTATCGCTATAACAGCATCCTTACTGGTATTTAATATGGTTCTTGTTATTTTAGCTCTGGTTCTTTCCATGTTAATAGTCCTCGCCGCATCTATTGCTGCACTCAGAGCTATTTCAATTGCACCGTCCTTCGTATGTATATGAACTCTGTTAAGCCCCTCCTTATCGCAGAGACCACACATTGTTCCTGCCCCTACATAAACATCCGTCCCATTTTTCTTCGCCTGATAAATCGCTTCCTGAGTAGATGCCTCATCCTGAATTTCATAATAAGTAATTTCAGCTCCTGTCAACTGCTCCATAGCCTTTATCGCAGCCTCATCCATATAGCGGATACAAAGTGCTATTTTTTTCGGTGCAAATTTGTTCTTTGCTTCTACCAAAGCCTCCAGGATGTCAAAGCTGGTAAGCTGTATTTCAACCATATGCTTTTCCGGAAACAGCCCCTTCAGCTTATCATAGGTCATCCCCCGGGCTACCATGATTTCTGCATCTCCATATTGGTCGAGAGATTCCGGGGTTCCAAAAACATGCACCATCTCAACCTCGACATCCTCTGGTCTCGGCACCCTTGAAATAACCTCTTCAAACCGCTCCTTCATATTCATGTAAGGAATAAACATCCGTATTTTAACCATTTTTCCCTCCTGAAAAAATGTACTCAACTACAATATCAAGTATATCATAGTTGAGTACACAGGAAAACTATTTATTTACCACATTTTGTGGTGCTCCGTCTAAGAATTTTTCCAGATTATCAACGGCAATATTCATAAGACGCTGTCTGGATTCCTTTGGAGCCCAGGCAATGTGTGGTGTAATAATCATGTTCTTTGCTGTAAGCAGCGGATTATCCATCTTAATTGGCTCTGTAGACACAACGTCAACCGCTGCTCCACTTACTTTTCCACTGTTTAAGGCATCTGCCAGATCCTGTTCCACAATCAGCGGACCTCTGGAGGTATTAATAATCTTAACACCATCCTTCATCTTTGCAATGGTTTCCTTGTTAATAATTCCCTCTGTAGATGGGAACAACGGACAGTGCAGAGAAATTATGTCGGAATTTGCAAGCAGCTCATCCAGACTTGCATATCTGCAGTTTTCTGTCTCCAACTCCTTATTCTGATATTCATCATAGGCCAGAATCTTCATTCCAAGAGCCTCTGCATTTTTCGCTGCTCTCTGTCCAATTCTTCCAAATCCAATAATTCCCATTGTCTTACCGGCAAGCTCTACTAATGGATAATTCCAGAAGCACCAATCCTGATTATTGGTCCAGTCTCCCTTCTTTACACAGTCAGAATGCTCACCTACATGATGGCACAGCTCTAAAAGAAGTGCAATTACATATTGTCCTACGGCATCCGTTCCATAGGTTGGAATATTGGAAACTACCACACCCGCTTCCTTTGCTGCAGCGGTATCAATTACATTATAGCCGGTTGCCAGTACGCCAATAAATTTAAGCTCCGGACACTGTGCTATTGTTTCCCTGCTGATTGGAGTCTTATTTGTATATACAATTTCAGCTCCCTTCATTCTCTCAACAATCTTATCTGCCGGAGTTCTGTCATATACAGTAAGCTCTCCCAGCCTTTCAAAGCCTTCCCAGCTTAAATCTCCCGGATTTTCGGTATATCCATCTAAAATTACAATTTTCATATTGGTATTCTTTCCTTTCTTTTATTTTAATCCTCTAGCAGTGCCCATGCACGATTAATTACTCTCTTAGTATTTGCGAGAATAATATCTCCATCCTCGTCGCCCCATGGCTTTACCTCCAGAGAGAGCACATATGGATTTTCTTTATTAAAGAAGCCCTCTTCCTTTAATACAGTAAAGAAGTCTAAAAGCTCTGCAACATCATTGGAACTATTTGGGAAGCCAAATCTTGGATGCATGTCTCCATATGCCTCACAGCCTTCCTTTACTACTGCATTACCAATATGGAAGTGTGTAATATATGGACGTAGTGTCTGGATAACAAACTTTGAAGTCTCATAGGTGGTTGGGAAATGAGACAGGTCTACCATCAGCCCAAAATTATTGTTAGTCTTTCTGACGTCTGCTGCAAATTCTGCTGCATAAGGAGCCGGTCCAATTAAGACAGCCTTATCCATATCATAGTCAAAGACCTCCATCTCTACCATCATATTCTTCTTTGCCGCATAATCACATACCGCACGGGTCGTCTTTAACAGCTGCTGATAAGCTAAATCCTTTGTGGCTTCCTCCCATTTACCTGCCAGGAAAGCGATTCCTTTCGCTCCCATGTCTTCAGCATCATCAATTGCCTCAATCAGAACTTTTTCTGCTTTCTTACGCTCCTCCTCATCAAGATGATTTGGATTCAAACCAGGTCCTAAAAGTCTTGGCTGTGCCCCATAACATACCTTCAGATGGGACTGCCTCAGCATTTTCTTTACCTTTTCCCTTGCTTCCTCATCATCTATACGGGTTACCTCAATAGCACCAAAATACTCATCACTGCAGATAATCTTTACAGATTCCAGCAATGGATAATTTACCGGTGGATGCGTCATCCACTGTATGGTTCCTACCTGAAAATATTTTTGAATCGGGTCCTTCATAATTAATTTCCTCCATTCTTTCTTGTAATTACTTTTTTACATTTCTCTGCAATTGCAGAACCACTGTAACCATATTTTTCAAGAAGCTGCTCATAATCGCCAGATTCCGCAAAATCAGTTGCTCCGATCTGCTCCATTGGCACCGGACAGTTCTGACAAAGCACTTCAGCCACCGCACTTCCAAGTCCTCCATAAACACTATGCTCTTCTACGGTAACAATAGCTCCTGTCTTTTTCGCACAGTCTTTAATCAGTTCCTCGTCAATCGGTTTTATCGTATGCATATCAACAACCGTTGCGGATATTCCTTCCTTATCCAGAATATCGGCTGCTTCCAAAGCTTTATGAAGAACCGTTCCTGTTGTGATAATCGTTACATCTGAGCCTTCCTTTACCAAAATTCCCTTTCCAATCTGGAATTCCATATCCTCTTTATAGTAAACCGGAGCTGCTGCACGGCTCAGCCTTAAATAAACCGGTCCTTCATACTCTGCTGCCGCAAATACTGCCTTTTTTGTCTCTACTGCATCCGCTACTGTTACTACGGTCACTCCCGGGATAGAACGTACAAAGGCAAGGTCAGTAATTGCCTGATGACTGGCACCATCATAGGAATCAGAAAGTCCACAATAGGTTCCAGCAAGCTTTACATTTAATTTGTCATAAGCAATAAGGCTCTGAATCGGGTCTGCCCCTCTGGTTGTCATAAATACAGCAAAGGTATTTACAAAAGGAATAAACCCTTCTCTTGCAAAACCTGCTGCCATAGATACCATATTAATTTCACTGATTCCCACATTAAAATATCTGTCCGGAAAAGCTTTTCCAAAAATACTGCTTTTGGTCGAAGAAGCAACGTCTGCTTCAAGTCCTACTACCTTTGAGTTTACAGTTCCCAACTCCTTTAATGCTTCTCCATAGGCATCTCTGATTGCTATTTTCTCTGCCATTATTCTTCACCTCCCAATTCTTCCTTTGCTTTTTTATACTCCTCATCATTAATTGCTTTTCCATGCCAGGTATTTTTTCCCTCCATAAAGGAAATGCCTTTTCCCTTTACTGTCTTCGCAATAATAATCACCGGCTGTCCCTCTGTCTTTTTTGCCTCTGCTACCGTCTGGCAGAAGTCTTCTACATCATGTCCATCACAGGAAAGCACTCTCCAGCCAAAGGACTCCCATTTTGCCTTCAAGTCGCCCATCGGCATAATTTCCTCCAGAGTACCATCTAACTGCACTCCGTTATTGTCCAGGATTCCAATCAAATGGTCTGCCTTAAACTTTGATGCTGACATGGCAGCCTCCCATACAGCTCCCTCCTGGATTTCACCATCACCCATCAATACATAGGTGTATGCCTTACTTCCCTTCATTCTCTCACTTAAAGCCATACCAAGTCCAGCAGAAAGTCCAAGTCCCAGCGGACCTGTAGAAAGCTCTACTCCTGGTGTTTTATGTACGCATGGATGTCCCTGCAGCATGGAATTTATCTGTCTTAGGCTCTTTAACTCCTCTTTTGGGAAAAACCCTTTTTCTGCCAAAACCAGATACAGCATTGGTGCTGCATGACCCTTAGAAAGAATAAATCGGTCTCTTCCTTCCATTTCCGGGTTTCCTGGATCTATATTCATAAGCTCAAAATAGAGACTGGTCATAATTTCTACAGAAGACAGGGAGCCGCCTGGGTGCCCCGTCTGAATGCTATGAAGCAGATCAATCAGTTCTCTTCTAAAATTAAGACACTGCTTTTCAAGCTCAAGTTTTCTTTCATCTGTCATAATTTATCTCCTCCAACTTCTTTTTTATTTCCTCCATACACAATCTTGGGCTGGAAAGGGTCTCTATTCCGGTAATATCCCTAATTTCTTTTTCCAGATGTGACATAGAAGCCTGTGCCAGTACAATGCAGTCATAACCCGAAAGTGCCCCTGCCATTTCCTTCAAAAGCCTGTCATGTCTTTCCATATCCATCTGCTTCATTGCCCGGAAAGCCTCCATACAGACACGGTGCTCTATCTGTATTTTCCTTTCTGCCCTCTGTGCCTCTGTCTGTATCTTAGAAACAGTTGGTTCTACTGTACTCTCTGCTGTTGCCAGAACCATAATTTTTTCACCAGAAACAGCTGCTTTCTTTGCCATCGCGTCATCAATGGCAATTACCGGTATTTTCATAAATGGTCGTATCATCTCTACCACCGGTGTCAAGGTAGAGCATGTTGTAACAATCATATCCGCCCCTGTCATTTCCTGGGTTTTCATATCCATCAAAAGTCGGCAACGGTTTTCTATCGTAAATTCCCCTATTTCATTGGGATTGTCTGCCAGAAAATCATCCCACAAATTCTGAACCTTAATTTCTTCCTCTATTTCTTTTCTGAGCATTCCCTCAAAGGAATTTGCAAGTCCTTTTACCGTATGAATCAATGCAATACACTTCATTTTCTCCCTCCATAGACCTCATCAAGAATCGGCCGTAAGTGCTTGATTGCACCCTTTGCTGCTTCTTCCATACTTGGAATCTGAAATATTTCTGTACAGAAATTACCATCATAGCCACACTCTTTAAAGGTTGAAAGAATCTTTTTAAAATCCAGCCCACACTGTCCCGGATATCTCCGGTTGTTATCAGCCAGATGAACATGAATATTATATGGGCTGTATTCCCTAATTGCATTGTAAATATCCTTTTCTTCTAGGTTTAAATGAAAAACATCCATCATCAACCGGAAATTTTCCCGATTCACCCGGTCTACTATTTTTTTACCTTCTTCCAGGGTGTTAATGAAATTAGTCTGCATAATTGTCACTGTTTCCAGTGCAATTTTTACACTCTTTGGTGCCGCATAGTCAGAAAGCTCTGCAAAAGCCTCTACGGCCAGAGCCTCAGTCTCTTCCTTCGACAGCTCTTTACAGTACTGTCCTCTTACTCTTCCAATGTTGATATTTGCACCTAAAAAACCTGCAAAATCTATAATTTCCTTGCTTCTTTCAATAGCCTCTCTTCTGATTCTTTCATCCGGGTGCGTATAGCTTAACCCCAGCTGTCCAAAAATTTCTCCTGTGCAGACAAGGGCAATGGAAAGTCCGTTTTTTTGTGCTTCTGATTTCACCTGCTCCCAATCAAGCTTTCCCGGGTTCAGTGTCATTAGTTCTACGCCATCATAACCAAGCTTAGCCAGATCAGAAAAGCTTTTTTCAAGGCTTCCCTGATAAGCCGTTACTGAATCTGCTACAGCGACATCCGGTGTCGCCACCTGATAACATAATTTCATAAGTCCTCCCTGTTCCAAGGGGCACCACCTGCTGGAACCAGTTGTGCAGGATTCCTTCAGAAAGTGCCCCTCTGACATCTGTTACTGTATTCCGTTTGCTTCCATAAACTCTTTTTCGTACTGAGTTACATATTTTGTTGCTTCTTCTGCTGTCATATAGTTTGCAATCAGCTTGTTCTTGTCTAAATAGTCATTTTTCCAGGTATCAGTTTCAGCTACCTTACCAAGAACCTCACTCCAGTAAGCAACAGCTGCATCACTCATCTCGGCAGGAGCAGCTACACCTCTCCATACAGGAACCTCTATGTTTTCATAATCACCAATTTCACTTAAGGTTGGAGCATCCGCCAGATTTCCACCATATCTTTCATTTGCCAGAGCAAGTACTGGAATTAAAGATCCTGCCTCTACATATTCAGAAGCTGCTGCCGGCTTTGAAATAACAAACTCTACATGTCCTCCTAAGGCTGCTGTAATCGCATCTCCGGTAGAATCATAGGTAATATAAGACATAACATCCTCGCCAATACCGATTTCCTCCAGCATAGCCTCGTAGGTTGCAATATCATCACCCTTAGAACCGCCAATTACAATCTTTGTACCATTTTTTGCTGCTTCAATTGCCTCTGCAAAGTCATTATACTTTGTGCTTTCACCTTTAAAAATCAGCTGTTTATCTACCGCCATAACTGCAATAATCTTAAAATTAGAAGAACGATTATTTGTATTTTTTACCATTGGCATTAAGTCTCCACTGTTAAAGGTCAACAGTGTATAATCAGCCTTGTCACCCTTTGTGTTAGCAACTTCATTTCTTCCGATTTCACCACTTCCGTCAGTCTTGTTTGTAACAACGATATTCTGATCATTTACCAATCCTTCCTTGGTCATAATATCAGAAATCATTCTGGTATAGATGTCACTTCCACCACCCGGGCTGCTGGTAACTGTCCAATTAATCGTATCCTTTGGTACAAAAGTCTCGTTTCCTGCTTCCTTGCTTCCGCAGCCAGTTAATAAAGTAGATACTGTAAGTACTGCTGCCATTGCCACCATAATTTTTTTCTTCATCATCGCATAAACCCCCGTTTTGTTAATTTGTTTTTGATGTTTTTATTTTCTTATAAAGTGTCTTGAGTATCGGCGTCGCGATAAATCCAAGGAACACTATCATAAGCACACAGGTAATCGGCCTTGCAAAGAAGATGCTTAAGCTTCCTCCTGAGATAATAAAGGCCTTTCTCATATTTGACTCCAAAAGCTTTGCCAATACAAAGGACAAAAGCATTGGTGCCGTTGGATAATCATTCTTAGTAAGAAGATATCCCAAAATACCGGCCAAGAACATTATAAGCACTCCATACATGGAATAGCTGGAGCTGTAAGAGCCCACAACGCATACCGTTGTAATAATTGGTATCATATATTTTACCGGTACAGATAATATCTTAAGCAAAAATGGAATGACTCCAATCGCTACAATCAAAGTAAGAATATTCGACAAGAATAAGGATGCTATCAAGCCCCAGGTAAACTCCGGCTCATTCGTAAAAAGCAAAGGTCCCGGATTTAATCCCCACATCATGAGACCACCCAGCAAAACCGCTCCGGTTCCACTTCCCGGAATTCCCAATGCAAGCAGTGGTGCGAAAGCTCCTGCAGCCGCTGCATTATTTGCTGCTTCACTGGCTGCAATACCTTCAATTGCTCCGGTTCCCATCTCATCTTCATTCTTAAATTTCTTTTGTACTGCATAGCCCATAAAGGCTCCCGTCGTTGCTCCAGCTCCCGGAAGAACTCCAATAAAGGTTCCCATAATTCCAGAGCGGATGGACGGTGGCAGAAGTCTCTTAAAGTCATGCTTTGTCAAAAGACTTCCACGAATGGTAAGCTTCATCTGATCCTCTGTATTTACCGTCTGGTTTCGTTCCATAACCAGCTTTATTACCTGAGAAAAGCCAACAGCTCCAATAATAAACGGTGTAAATGGAATTCCTCCCAACAGATACATATTTCCAAAATCATATCTTGGTGCTCCCGATAAAGTATCCATACCTATACTTGCTAAAAGAATACCTAGCATCGTAATAATAACACCCTTTGTAGGATTTTCTCCTACCAGCCAGCTAATTGATGTCATCGCAATCAGAAGAAGTGCCGTCATCTCCGATGGTCCAAATTTAAGACCAAGGTCAGCTAACGCCGGACCAGTAAAGGTCAGGATAATAATACCAATCGTTCCTCCAATAAAGGATGCCATATTAGCCGTAAATAATGCCTGACCCGGACGTTTTCTCTTGGATGCCATTGGATAGCCATCCAGTGCAGTACAAACCGCCGGTGAATCACCAGGTATATTTAAAAGAATTGCACTGAAAGCTCCGCCATACATATTAGAATAGTACAAAGCTCCCAGCATAATAATCGCTGTCGTTGGATTAAATTTGTAGGTTAGCGGAAGCAGAAGTGCTACACCTGCGAGACTTCCAATTCCAGGCATCGCTCCTACAATCAAACCCAGAAATGCTCCTAAAAGAGCTGCTCCTACATTTTGAAAGGTAAACAGGGTTTCAAAGCCCTGAAGCAACATTCCTATATTTTCCATACTCCTTCTCCTCCCTCGTATAATAAGTTTGTAAGCAAGGAAAACAGCTTACAGACTTATTTTTTTG
>NZ_LNAM01000210.1 GCF_001461035.1 Acetivibrio ethanolgignens
AGCTGACTGTTACTAATAGGTCGAGGGCTTGACCAAAAAGGAAGACAAGCGGCGGATGATCGGTTGTCTACAATAAATTTGGATGATAGGCAGTGTGTAGTTTTGAAGGTATATATTTGGCCTAGTGGCTCAGTTGGTTAGAGCGCCGCCCTGTCACGGCGGAGGTCGTCGGTTCGAGTCCGATCTGGGTCGTTTGTTTTATTAATTAGTTATTCCCATGGGATCATAGCTCAGCTGGGAGAGCACCTGCCTTACAAGCAGGGGGTCATAGGTTCGAGCCCTATTGGTCCCATTTTTTATAAAATTAAATATTGCCGATGTGGCTCAATTGGCAGAGCAGCTGATTTGTAATCAGCAGGTTATCGGTTCGAGTCCGATCATCGGCTTTTATGGATGGGTTCCCGAGTGGCCAAAGGGGGCAGACTGTAAATCTGTTAGCTACGCTTTCGAAGGTTCGAATCCTTCCCCATCCATTTTATTTTTTTAAATAAATATTATCGCGGGATGGAGCAGTCTGGAAGCTCGTCGGGCTCATAACCCGAAGGTCGTAGGTTCAAATCCTACTCCCGCAACTCAATGCCCAGATAGCTCAGTCGGTAGAGCAGAGGACTGAAAATCCTCGTGTCGCTGGTTCGATTCCGGCTCTGGGCATTTATTATATAAAAATATAATATGGGCTATTAGCTCAGGTGGTAGAGCACTTGACTTTTAATCAAGTTGTCCGGGGTTCGAGTCCCCGATGGCTCATGGAGACATTTATAGGAAAATTTCTGTAAATGTCTTTTTTTTGCAAAAATATTAAATATTATTATAATTTTATAATAATGAAACTTTTTAGGTCGGGATACGGTCTTATTTATAGAAAAGCAAATAGGAAGAGGTTATAAAAGTGGTTTTTAGTAGCTTAGAATTTATTTTTTATTTTTTACCAATATTTTTATTGATATATTATCTGGTCCCAAAAAAGTGGAAAAATTTAATTCTATTGATGGGAAGTCTTGTTTTTTATGGTTATGGTGTCCAGGGAGAACCTTTTTATCTGGTATTAATTGTATTTTCTATTGTAGTGAATTATGTAATAGGCTTACAAATAGAAAGAAAGAGAAGTAAAGGAAAGGTATATTTATTGCTTGGGCTGTTTTATAATTTTGGATGGCTGTTTCTTTTTAAATATGCTGCTTTCACAGCAGCTAATATAAACAGCCTGACGGAATTTTTTGTGAAAAAAGAAATAATTCCCCCATTTCAATTAATTTTACCGATTGGAATCAGCTTTTATACCTTTCAGATAGCTTCTTATCTGATTGATGTTTATAGAGAAAAAATTCCGGCTGAGAAATCAGTTATTACTTTGGGAGCTTATCTGTGTATGTTCCCTCAATTAATTGCAGGACCAATTGTAACCTATTCCTCTGTGGCAGCACAGCTAAGGAATAGAAAGCATACTTTAAAAAAACTAGATGATGGTTTACGGCTTTTCACTCTGGGTCTTGGACTTAAAGTACTTTTGGCAAATCAAATAGGAAGATTGTGGACAGATATTGGAGCAGTTGGTTACGAAAGTATATCAACGCCACTGGCATGGATGGGAATTTTTGCTTATAGCCTTCAGCTGTATTTTGATTTTTATGGCTATTCGCTGATGGCGATTGGTTTAGGAAAGCTTTTGGGAATGAATCTGCCCCAGAATTTTAATTATCCATATATGGCTGTATCTATGACAGATTTTTGGAGAAGATGGCATATTACTCTGGGAAGTTGGTTTAGAGAATATATTTATATTCCTTTAGGTGGAAATAGACAAGGAAATTTAAAGACAATAAGAAATCTTTTTATTGTCTGGACATTTACAGGAATTTGGCATGGAGCAAGCTGGAACTTTGTTCTTTGGGGAATTTTGCTTTTTGTTATTATTACACTTGAAAAATATATTTATGGCAATATATTGCAGAAGGTACCGGTTTTGGGACATGCTTATATGTTATTTTTGATTCCTGTGTCATGGAGCTTATTTGAAATCACTGATTTTAATCAACTAGGGATTTACCTTGGCAAGCTGTTTCCAATCCTGGGAAAACAACAGACCCCACTTTTTGCAGGTGACTATATAAAGTATGGAAAAATGTATGGAATTTTTCTCATATTAGGATTTATTTTTTCTACTAATCTTCCAAGAAAGCTTTATGAAAGATGGAAGAATAAGATGATAGCAAGTATAGTGCTTTTAGCTATTTTTTGGGCTTCTGTATATTGTTTATATATGGGAATGGATGATCCGTTTTTATATTTTAGATTTTGAGGTGATAGAAAGATGAAAAGATATATGTATACCATTTTTTTATGTTTTTCCTGTCTTATTGCACTTCCTTTTATTACAAAAAAGGTATTTCACCTATCGATAGAAAAGAAGGTAGAAGCAGAGGAAAAAGAAGATATTGAAATACAGGAAGAAGTATATTATACTATTTCTCCCGAAGATAGAAAGGAAGCTGAGGAGCCGCCGGCAGTAGTTGAACAGGAGAAAGAAGAGCAGCCAGAGGAGGAAGTATTAGTAGAAAAACCGGAGAAGAAGCTTGAGTTTACAAAGGTAGATAAGAAATATTTTAAGGATGCTCTTTTTATTGGAGATTCAAGAACAGTTGGACTATCAGAATATGCAGATTTGGGAGGGGCAGACGTTTTTGCTGATTCCGGAATGAGTGTTTATAAAGTATTTGAAAAAGAAATACAAATCAAAGGAATTGGAAAAACAGGACTGGAAAATTTGTTGAAAAGTAAAAATTATGGAAAGATTTATGTAATGCTTGGTATTAATGAGCTTGGATATGAGCATAAGCAGACAGTCCGTAAATTTAAGGAGCTTGTTCAAAGAATTCAGCAGTTGCAGCCGGAAGCAATTATTTTTATTGGAGCAAATCTTCATGTGACAGCAGAAAAATCTGCCCAAAGTGATATTTATAATAATAAAAATATTAATCGTATCAATAAGGGAATAAAGAAACTGGCCGATGAAAAGCAAATTTTTTATATTGATATTAATGAAATATTTGATGATGAGAATGGTAACTTGAATGCAGAATACACAATAGATAAGGTTCATGTTCTGGGAAAATATTATGAACAATGGGCTGAATGGATTTGTACAAAAGGAATTGTTAATTAAACACGTAAAAAGCTATTTGAAAATCGTATATGTTTGATATACTGTGTAAAAAGAGGATAGCAAAGGGGGAAACGATATGGAACTGGTGGGCATAGATATTTTTAAAAGATGGATAAAGCGAAGTGATAATATTGTGTTTTTTGGCGGAGCCGGAGTATCTACAGAAAGTGGAATTCCAGACTTTAGAAGTGTAGACGGTCTTTACAATATGAAATATGATTATCCGCCGGAAAGGATTATCAGTCATAGCTTTTTTATAAAAAATCCTTCGGAGTTTTATCGTTTTTACTGGGACAAGATGATATATCCCAAAGCAGAGCCTAACATTACGCACAAGGTATTGGCACGGCTGGAGGAAGAGGGGAAGCTTAAGGCAGTAGTTACGCAGAATATTGATGGTCTTCACCAGGCAGCAGGAAGTAAAACTGTGCTGGAGCTTCATGGCTCAGTACTTCGGAATTATTGTATTAACTGCGGTCGTTACTATTCCTTAGCTGAAATTATACCGGATGAAGCTATTCTTTCTAAGGATGCAGGATATATACCCCATTGTGAATGTGGTGGAGCAATTAAACCGGATGTTGTTCTCTATGAAGAAGGACTAAATGAAACAACAATTAAAAAGGCGATTCATTATATATCCAATGCGGATGTTCTGATTATTGGGGGGACTTCTCTTTCTGTATATCCTGCGGCTTCTCTGGTTCGGTACTATGAGGGAAAGAAGCTGGTGCTGATTAATAAGACACCGACGCCATATGATAATAAGGCTGATTTGCTTCTTCCATACAGCCTGGGAGACGTATTTTCCCAGCTTTAGGATAAAAAGGAAGTAAACTGGTTATCCTATTCCTGAAAAATTAGGTTAGGAGATAAAAATATGGCAAACCAGTTTGTTACAAAAATAGATGACAATATTCAGATGATAAATGAGCTCCTCAAGGTAAGGGAGAGCTTTGACTTATTATACCGGGTGATTGATGTAGGAGACCACCGGCTTTGCTTTTACTTTATAGATGGACTGAGTAAGGATGAAATTATGGAAAAAATCATGGAGTTCTTCTATAAGATGAAGCCGGAGGATTTTCCATCGGATGCCTACGGCTTTTCAAAAAGATACCTTCCTTATGGGGAAGTGGATTTAATTAAGGACACAGATGCTTTGATAAAATATGTTCTGTCAGGGGTACCGTGTCTGTTTATTGATGGATATAGGGAGGGTCTGGCAGTAGATTTTCGTACCTACCCGGCGAGAAGTGTGGATGAACCGGAGAAGGATAAAGTAATGCGAGGTTCCAGAGATGGTTTTGTGGAGACATTGGTATTTAATACGGCCCTAATTCGCCGGCGTATCCGTGACCCGCAGTTAACAATGGAGATGTTTACCGTAGGACATGCATCAAAAACAGATGTAGTCGTAAGCTATATGGGCCAGAGGGTAGATAAACGAGTACTGACAGAAATAAAGCAGAGGATAGAAAAAATCGACATTGATTCCCTTACAATGAACGGTGAAAGTCTGGCAGAATGTCTCTATCAGCATAAGTGGTACAATCCTTTTCCGAAATTTAAATTTTCGGAACGGCCGGATGCAGCATCAGCAGCCATTTTAGAAGGAAATATCGTTATTCTTGTAGATAATTCACCGGCGGCAATTATTGTGCCAACTTCTGTATTTGATATTATTGAAGATGCGGATGACTATTATTTTCCGCCAATTACAGGTACCTATCTCCGCCTCAGTCGTTTTGTCATTGACGTAGCCGCAGTTATATTTACGCCACTGTTTCTGCTTCTAATGCAGCATCCCCAGTGGATTCCGAAAGGGTTTGAATTCATTTATATTACAGATCCGATTAATATACCAATTTTGTGGCAGTTTCTTTTACTGGAATTTGCTGTTGATGGTATGCGGCTGGCCTCCCTTAATACACCGAGTATGCTAAGTACACCGTTAAGTGTGGTGGCTGGTATTGTACTGGGAGATTTTACAGTAAGCTCCGGCTGGTTTAATGCGGAAATTATGCTGTATATGGCCTTTGTAGCGGTGGCGAATTATACCCAGTCCAGCTTTGAGCTTGGATATGCATTGAAGTTTATGAGAATAATTACTCTGATTTTGACCGGATATTTTGGCTTGATTGGTTTTGTTGTGGGACTCTTAATTACTGGAATTGCGATTATACGCAACAAAACACTTTCGGGAAGAAGCTATATTTATCCGTTGATTCCCTTTAATGGACGGCAGCTGTTACGCCGGTTTTTCCGTATCAGCCTGCCAAGAAGTGAAGGAAAATAAGGCAGTAAAGCGGTCTGCTTCACTGCCTTAGATTGAAATCTACTATAAGGCCTTTACTGCAGCCTCCAGCTGGGTAAGGGCTTTTTCTATGATAGAATGTGGTATTTTTTCTTTGCTTTTTCCTTTAAAAATTTACAAATCTCACGAACCTCACTCTCGTCAATGTCCTTTTTCCGCAAAAGGTTAGCTGTTGTGTCTGTAAAATAAAAAATAATATAATCCGTAGTTTCCGTAATAGAAAAAAAGTCCGCATATTTAAGCCGGGTGCTGCCTTCGGCATTACGATTAGAAGCAACCAGCTCATTTTCATAAAAGGTTAAAACCGATGGATACTCAAAGAGCTGCTCTGGATTTTCCTTTATCTGTTTTTTTGTCATTCGCTCTACCTTAAAGCAGAGAGCGGCAATGCAGCATAAGAACATAAAGACCCAGATTCCAAAGAAAACAGCAAGGCGGAATACCCCCAGAAGAAATAGTAAAATAAGACTTCCCAAACCGGAAAGCAGCACCAGCGATAATGCCAGAAGCGGTGTTTTTCGAAAGGTCGCAAAATATAGGAATTTGCGATAATCCTCCTTGTCCATAAAGGTAGTTACTGTAAAACGTGCTTTATCTGCCATAGCTTAGACTCCTCTCATAAGTAATGGACATTTGAACTTCTCCCCAGAATTAGCTTTATTATAGTTTATTTTGGGGAGAAGGGCAAGGTAAATGTGTGTTTGAATTGACAAAAAAATATCTACATGTTATTCTCATTTCAGAAAGAAAAGATAAAAGGGAAAAACAAATGAGGAATAAAATACTATATACATTGTATGCGTTAGCTTTTGTAGTTATAGCTATTATACTAGGTAAGGAGCTGTTTTTATCAGAGGAGAGAGATTATTATACCATATTGCGGTCAGTTGTAACAATAGCTGTCAGCTTCCGGCTTTTGACGAAGGGTAATAATCCATGGCGGGTAAACAGGAAACAATACGAAAAGCAATATGAGAAAATTCTTCCTGGAGCTTTTCAAAACGATAAAAAAAGTTATCAAAAGCTTTTAAAGGCAATAAATTTATATAACCACGATTCCTATATTGAGGCAGAAAAGATATTGGATAAATTACTGGCAAAGTGTGTGACGGCAAAGGATTACACATCTGTTTTGATGTTTAAGGCTTTATCCTTAACAGATAGGGGGGCTAGTGATGAGGCAGTAGAAACTTATAAGAAGTTATTAAATTATGATTATGGTAATTCTATGGCATGGTCAAATCTTGGCAGCCTGTACCGTGGAGAGGGAAATTCCATGGAGGGAATTACAGCGGTAAAAAATGCGATTTTGTATGATCCAAGTAATGCATTTGCCTATAATAATCTGGCAGCCCAGTACATTTCAACGGGTGACTTTGAGCTGGCTTTGAAAAATGCTTTGTATGCGATTGAATTGGATTCCAGCCAGCCGGTGTTTATGAGTAATGCAGCCGTTGCTTATAAATGCCTTGGAGATGATGAAAACGCAGAGAAATATTGTAAATTACACGCAACAAAGGGCGGAGATACAAAAGCATTAAGGGAAGTTTTAGATAGCATCGGTATCATATAATTATATTGTTGTAAAAACACAAAAAATATTGTTTTGTTTGTTATGTTTTTGTGATAATTTAAAGTAGATTTTCTTCTTTTTATTGTAAAAATGCATAAAATGTAGTAGAAAAACGAACTATAGTTGTGTAAAAATATAAAATAAAGCCAAGTGTCCTTTTTGTACTGAGTAAAAAAAGAATATAATAAAATTAACTATAAATTTTAAAGGAGGTACAGAATGAAAAGATTAACGAGAAGATGTACAGCAATCTTATTATGTATTGCAATGCTGCTTGGAATGCTTCCTGCAAATATATTTGCAGAAGAACAGACGGGAAGATATTCTAAAATTACAGACATAAGTGAGCTAAGTACGGGGAAATATCTGCTGGTTTCCGATAAAGATTATGCAGCAGGCACTTTAGATAAAGACTGGATAACAGCAGAGGCGGTAACCGAGAGCAATGGTTACATTGAAAATCCTAATCCTAAGCTGATATGGACGGTTACTGCGTCGGGAAGCAGTATCACTCTTCAGGATGCAAATGGAGAATACATAAAGCCAAAAGGGGGAGATACTAGTGGAATTGCAAAGGGAGAATATTTCTGGGATGTAGTCGCTGTCGGTGGTAAATATAATATTAAGGGTACCGGAGAAGATAAAACGACCCTGGCTGGTACTACGAGGTCTGGCAATAAGTTTGGAATTAAAAGCTATAAAGATGCAACTGCAAATGGAAAGAATTATGCTAAGAACTTTACACTATACAGATTTGTAGAAGGCAGCATTACACCTCCGACACAGGTAGTCATGCCAAAGGCAGAGCCTGGCAGCGGCAGAGTTAGGCAGGGAACAGAAATAAAGCTCACCTGTGCTACAAGCAATGCCGTTATTTACTATAATACGGAAAGTGCTGGGGCAGCTGAGAATAGCTGGAAGGAATACGGAGATGTTATTACGATAGATAAGGATACAACTATTTATGCCAAGGCAGTAATGAAGGACAAAAGTCTGACAGATAGCGAGGTTACTGAATTTTCTTACACCCTTCCAACCCCTCTGGCTGCTGTAGGCGAAGAGGCAGACCCGATTAAGGAGATTCCAGCGGGAGCCCTCTCTATTACAGATGCTTTAAAGAAATCCAAAGGTGAGACGGTGACCGTAGTAGGACAGCTGGTTTACCGCTTTGGAAGAAATGACACTACAAATTCAGCGATATTACAGGATGTAATTGATGGACAGATTGTAGGGCTTCAGGTATATAATTCTTTAGATGGCTGTAATATTGGAGATGTCTTAAAGGTAACGGGAAAAAGGGATGAATTTGGTAAAGTACCGCAGATTGGCGGAGAAGTGACAAAGGAAATTCTGATACCTGCAAAGGAAGCAAAGAAAATTCCGGTACAGGAGTTTGATACGATTGATGATTTGCTGTCATCGGGAAATGATCTCCTTTCTGAGTGGATTAAGCTTAAAAATGTTACATTAGGAAAGCTGGTTAAATCAAAAAATACAGTAATAACGGACAGCAAAGGAGCTACCATTAATATATATACAGCTGCTCTTTTTCCTTATGAGGTTGAAAAGGGAGAAAAGGTAGATCTTTATGCCTGTTTTTCCCGCAATAAGGATGCCTTCCAGCTGAGAGTAGGCTCTTACAGGGACTATGTGGTAATAAATGATAATAAGGCGCCGTTGGTAACTCTTCCGGAAAGGGCTTCTGCTGAAATTGGTAAGGCCTACAAGGTAGTAGCTACGGTACAGGACAACGTAGGAGCCGTTGATGTTCAGATGAGCTATTCGATTGGAGAAAAACAAAAAAAACTTGCTATGGAGCAGAATGAGGAAAGCGAAACGCTTTGGGAGGCAGTTATTCCTGCTGCTGAGTTTAAGGAGGGTATATCAGAAGCTTCGGTATCTGTGGTTGCAAGGGATGCAAAGGGAAACACCAGTGAGGAAGCGACAATGACTCTTTCTGTGAAGGATGAGCCACAGATAGAAAAGGTGACACCAAAAAGGAATGCTGTAGTAGATGATGATAAGCGTCCTTCAATTATCGTAGCCTGTACCAATGTAGGTGATACGCCTCAGGCTCTTTTGACTTTATCAAAGGGAGAAGCTACGGTTTTAGATAAGAAAGCTATGACTTATAAGGATGGAAGCTTTTTCTATCAGCCGGATAAGGATTTAGAAGATGGAAAATATACGGCAGTGGTAGTTGTTTCAAGAAAGGACGGAAAGACAGCAGCCTATGAGTGGTCCTTTACAATAGGAAAACCGAGCTATAAGCTATATTTTGGACAGCTTCACAGTCACACGGGAGAATATTCCGACGGTTCGGGACAGCTTTCGGAGGCATTGGAGTATGTGAAGGCGATTCCGGAAAAGGATAACATTGATTTTGTGGCCTTTACGGATCATTCCAATTATTTCGATGAGAAAAATGCAGCAAATCCGGCAGAAGCACTTTATAATCCGGAGCAGATGACAGCATCAAGCAGAGCAAAATGGAATACCTATAAATCTACAGTTGCAGATTTTAATAAATCTCAGGATAAAATAGTAGCCCTGGCTGGCTTTGAAATGACATGGTCTGGTGGACCAGGCCATATTAATACCTTTAATACTCCTGGTCTTGTCAGCAGAAACAACGGAGTGTTAAACAATAAGGCAGATAATGCAGGCTTAAAGGCTTATTACACTTTATTAAAGAATGAAGCATTGGTAGACAGTATAAGCCAGTTAAACCATCCGGGAACCACCTTTGGTACTTTTGCTGATTTTGGCTATTGGGATACGGTAATTGACAGCCGTGTTAATATGGTTGAGGTAGGAAATGGAGAAGGAGCCATTGGCAGCGGTGGATATTTCCCATCCTATACCTATTATACTATGGCTTTGGATAAGGGCTGGCATGTAGCACCTACCAATAATCAGGATAACCATAAGGGAAGATGGGGCAATGCGAACGATGCCAGAGATGTTATTATCGCAGACAGTCTGGCAGAGGAAGAGATTTATCAGGCAATGAGAGAACGTCAGATGTACGCTACCGAGGATAAGAATCTGGAAATTATGTATACAGTAAATGACCAGATGATGGGAAGCAGTCTTACAGAAGTACCGGAAAGCCTGACAGTCAAGATAAGCTTAAATGACCCGGACGATACCATTCAAAAGGCAGAGCTGATAGCAAACAGTGGAAGAGTGGTTCATAAATGGGATGTAAATGCTCAGAATAAAGAGCTTACTGCGATAATAGATCCGGATTACAGCTATTATTATCTCAGGGTAACGGAGGCTGACGGAGATTTGGCAGTTACTGCACCGGTATGGGTAGGAAAAATGCGGATGCTGGGTGTTAGTAATCTTGAATGCAATACAGATACTCCGGTAACAGAGGAAGTACTTACGTTGACAACAACCTTATTTAATAGTGAAAAAACAGATGCCAGAATAAATAGCCTGACCTATAAGCAGGATGGAGCTGTGATTAGCAAAGGAAAGCCAGACTCCGATATCATAAGAGCAGGAAGTGAGCTTAGACATGAAATAGGGTATACACCAAAGCAGGCAAAGCTGACAGCTATTTCCGTAGAGGCAGAAATAGAGCAGGATGGAAAGGTATTTACATACAAAAAGGAGATAAAGCTGAATATAAGAGATATTCATAAAATGGTATATGTAGGTATCGATGGAAGCCATCAAAATGAGTATGTGTCTGGTAATTATAAGGACTCTATGACAAACTTTACCAAACTGGCAGGAGGTTATAATGTCAGATGTGTTATTTTAAGAACCAAGGAGGAGTTTCTTGCGGCAGCAGGAAATAAAAATGGAAAATACCGGATGCTGGTACTGACAGCACCAAGCCGCCGTGATGGAACCTCCCTGAGAAATCCATATGATAACTATAGTATAGAGGAGCTGAAGGCTATAAAAGGCTTTTCTGAGGCTGGAGGTACTTTGGTAGTTGGCAACTGGTCAGATTACTATGAAAATTATGGAGCCTTTGCAGCAGAGGATCACATGGCTGCTCAGCAAAATAAGGTTTTGGAGACAATAGGCTCCCATCTTCGTGTTAGTGATGACGGTACAAACGATGACAAACTAAATGGTGGACAAAAGCAAAGATTGTACCTTTCAACCTATAACCTTAACAATTTTTTAATGAAGGGTGTTATTTATGATGCAGAGCATCCAAATGACAATAAATACAGCCAGCTGTTTAGTCAATATGGTGGTTCCAGTATTTATGCAGTAGATGAAAAGGGTAAAGCGATAAATACCCTGCCTGACAGCGTTTCTCCAATGGTGTATGGCCACGCTACCACCTACTCTGCAGATAGTGATAAAGACGGTCTTGGTGAAAAGAATGTGCCAAAATATGCCTATGCACCTGGGGATGACAGACTCCTTCTTTTGGCTTCAGAGACAATTACTCATGCCAATGGAAATCAGTCCATGGTTTTAGTTGGCGGAGCAGCCTTTATGAGTAACTT
>NZ_LNAM01000211.1 GCF_001461035.1 Acetivibrio ethanolgignens
AATTCCCCTCATGAATGAGGGGCTAGGGGAGTTGATGTGTCGAAGACACTTTTTTATTCTCATCTTCTATTCCTCATTCTTTTTCCAGCCCTCATAGGTGATATAGCTACCATAATCAATGGTATTTTTCAATGGGTTATTGTCATCCTCATTCTTCACCTTAAAATAGGAGCGGAACTGATTTGTCGTATCTGCCTGGAACGTATCCTGCACCATCTGGGATGCGGCCTTAAAGGCCAGGCCGGTACCAGACATTTTCACATCACCACCAGCCAGAACCATTCCCTCAAAATTGCTATTCAAAGTAACATTTCCAGTGGCTACGATAATACCACATTTTTCACCTGCGGCCTTGCCTGCATCAAAGGTAAAATCACCCTTTGCCAGCCATACCACTGTCCGTTTACCATCAGCTAATTCTATAGAAACAGCCTTCGACATTCCGTCACTTAGGTCTGTATTCAGCTTATTCCGATCCACCAGACGGTCAAAGAGAGAATTTCTCACCTTCTCCTCTTCACTTAAACGTACACTGCCTCCATAGCTCTCCGGAAGATTGGAAATCAGCCCCAGCTGTCTTGACTTATAGGCTCTTCCATAGGTAGTTGCATAGGCATCAAAGAAATCTTCCTTCCCACCAGTATTGCCACCCTTGATATTCATCTGTCCATTAGAAGCTCCTTCCTGGTACAGAAGACTTCCGGACACCAGAAGAATCTGCTTACCATCTCCCAGACGGATACCCTGCTCTGAAAGATAGCGTCTTGCACCTGCGTCCTGGGTATTTTTCTGGGCCGCATAGTAGAGCTCATGGAAATGAGCCGCCGCTTCCTGATTCTTAAAGTTAAGATAATAGTAGCAAACCCTAGAGCTGCTTTCCTGCAGATAGTAGCGGGTCAGCGGACGAGCCGTATCCAGATATTCCTTGACCTCAAATCCCAGATAGCTCTCATAACCCTTTAAATCAAAGCGATAGGAGGTGCTATCCTCAAAGGTATAAGAATCACCAGTACCACTATTTTCCGTCAAAACAAAGGCCTTTGGCACAAAATATGCCATCTGACCGCTCTTAACTCCCAGAGACTCTCCCGTCAGGATATCCTGGTTTCCTTCTCCCGCACGGCGGGAGATAAAGCTTCTTCCTGCAAGCACCAGCTCCTTTAGACCAGTCATATCCAGAGTATTATTTTTTCCATTGACAAGAATAGCACTGCTGTAGGCGGAGTCTGTAGCTGCAGCCTCTCCGGTACTATAATCCTTTTTATTATGGTAGCCATAGTAGCTGCCGGACAGGGTTACCTTACCCCCGTTTCCATTCATTTCCAAGTCGTCCTCAATATAGGTCTTTCCTGTAATTGAAAGCTGGGAGCTGCTGGTTCGGCTGTCTGCTTCTACCAGCAGGTTCTGTGCCCACAGGCTGGCGTCCTGTCCCTCATTTCCTTTAAAGTCAGCCTTACTGCTATTGGATACCAGTACATCCCCCCGGGTAATCACCTGCTCCCCTGTAACGGTAAGATTTCCACTATTTTGAACTACAATTCCTGCCTTACCATTTTCTCCTGTCTTTTTCCGGTTCACTGTTCCTGCATAGAGGTTTCCCTCTACTGAAATATTTTGGGAGCCATCTACTACAAGCTGGTCATCTGCCAGAATCGCATATCTCGTATATTCCGGGTAAAGGCTCTCCTTAGAAAAGCTGACAAAAGGGACTTCCATCCGGATATCGGTTTTTAAAACCGTCTCATAATCCCCCTCCTGCTTAAGGATTTCTATGTTTTTGAGAAGCAGATATTTCTGCTCAGAAAAGACCTGAATCATCGCCTTATTCTGCTCCCAACGAATGCTATTTTTTTTCTCCTCTAGCATAGAGTCCTGAGCCAGATAGCTCTCCAGCAGCTCCTTCTTATAGCGGTATTCCTTCCCTGCCTCTGGAAGCTTTCCTCCGTTAGCTGGTGTTTCCCTGGTCAGCTTCTGCAAAAGGCCATCCATGTAGTACTCCTCAAAGGCACTCTGCAGCACCGATGTTTTACTGATTGTTCCATAATTTTCCAAAACCTTGGTATAGGCCTCTGCTACCGCCTCTGAGGAGGTATTGGCAAGTCCTGCCTTAATCTCATCTAGTATGGAGTCGGTATCATAAAAGTTTTTCTGCGTCTTTGTATTAACAGCCTTCATCTGCATATTGATATGGGTCATAGAAAGTATGGAAGACCCTAAAATACCAAGAAAGAAAACGGCAACCATCGTAAGCACCGTGATTGATCCACGGTTATCCAATTTCCTTCCATAAAATTTCAGCTTCTGCTTCATCACTGAATACCTCCTTCATAAACCCCCTTCAGGGTAGCCAGTGGCTCCTGACCCGTTTCCACAGCAGGATCCTTTTTAAAAACCTGAACGGTAAGCTCTGACATACGGGAATAATTCTCCCTTTGCTCCACCACTGTTTCCACTCCGCTGCTACCGGTAATCTTCACATTAGAATAGATGTGCTCCGCAATTTTTGAAGTTCGGATATCCTGCTCTCCACCATTCGTTCCCCGGGTAGAAATGCTGTAGTTATAGCTCTTCTCCTCCAGAGCACTGCGGTTTTGACAAATCAGATACAGACCCTTTGCCAGAAAGCTGGTGGCAGTTCCATTAAAAATGAACTGCTCCTGTAGGGTAAGACCAGCGGCCTGGGAGGAATCGGCATTGAAAAATATCCAGATATTCTGCTTGCTAAGCTCTGCCTTCCTTCGAACAAAGGTGTTTACCTCCTGCTTCACCTGGGTTGGTGTCTCTGCTCCATTCAGACCGATAATCCCATGCATATTGGTTTTAAAATAATACAGAAAATAGACCTCTATCTTTACCGTATCTCCGTTATCCGAGACATCCATGTGAAGCCTTCGCTCCATATTTTTCTGAAAATAACTCTCATCTGTAGTCGGTATCACCGGATTATCCCTGGTGGACAGCTTAGCACAGGCGGCAGAATGCAGGCCCATAAACTGCAGGATAGCCCCCTTCTGGGTCAGCTCATCCTCAATGGCAATCACATCCAGCTGGCTATCCATCACCTCAAGCTCCGTATTTTTATAGCTTGTCCTTGGTATAGCAAAGGTCTCCACATAGTAGGATATCCCTTCCCGTTCCACCCGCTTTGTAAAGTGAAAGCCTGTTCTTGTGCCAGTGGCAGCATCCCTTAACTCCTCTGCTGAATTTCCATTTTGCTCATAGGCGGTTTTGATTGCCATAAGGCTTTCTCCACCCTTCATCTCCTCCAGGACTCCCTGGGCAACCAGGGTAGCTGTCTGGGCTCTTCTGGACTTTTGGGTATATTCCAGTGAATCCGTAAAATATTTCATCATGGGAAGAAAGGTGATAGCAAGCACTGCCATACACAGGATAACCTCAATCAGTGTAAAGCCGCCTTCTCCAGCTCCTTTGCTGGCTCCCTTTGATTGGTTTTTCATAGCTTTTCCCTTCTCTTTTATCAGTTTATTCCACCGTACGGAAAACATTATCTACTCCGGTAGCTGTGTAGGCAATTAAAGGCTCACTATAGGTTCTTTCCGTTCCCTCCAGAGAATACATGGAAAGGGTCATAGCACCTGTCAGTCCACCGGTAAGTGCATTGTAAGCCGTTGTAATCTCACTTACTGTAATCCTGTCCTTATGCTCCGCAAAAAATGCAAGAGCCTTCTTCAAATCCTCATAGGTGGTTTCATAAGAAATCATCACCTGAGAGCAATAGCCCTTTAAAGGAGTCTCAAAGCTATCATTCTGCCAGAAATCCGTATTCATGTTAAAGGCTTCGGAAAGAATTTTAAAGTTCCCTGCCTTTTCCAGCTCATTCAGAAGATAAATCCCATTCTGTGTTGTCTGTGCCCCAGGAATTCTGTCAATCATCTGCTGGGTAAGGCTTCTTTTTTCCTCGGTATCTCTTTCAATTTCGTCCTTACGAGCCTCTTTCTCCTGTAAAATATCTACCCTTTCTTTCAATACGCCATTCTCTTCCCGGAGAGCCGCTGTTTTTTTCATCGTTCCCTGAAAAATTCCAAAGTAAGCTAAAGCCAGAATTGCCAGGGCTGCTAGTAGAAGTAGCATTGCTTTTTCCTGTTCTGTAATTTTCATTCTCATTGTCATTCTCTCCTCTTATTCTTCCACAGTCTCTTCTGCTGTTTCCTCTGTATTCTCCACCGGCATCTCTACTCTCTCAAAGACGCTGTCACTTACCGCCTCCTCCGAGTATTTTGCAGCTACGGAAAATACGAATTTCTCCGCTTCTCCCTCGACGATACTGGAGGAAATCGCAGGAACAGAAACCTCTGTCAGGATATCAATCTGGTTCATTTGAAGAAGAAGCCAGGCTACCGAAATTTTAGTTGTTGTTTCCAGATTAATGGTAATGCCTTCCTCCGTTCCACTGATGGAGGTGACCACCATGTTCACCGGAAGTCGCTTCTCCAGCTCTTCTATCAGCTGTCCAAACCGTTCATTTCCGGTTTTGGTCATGAAATACATCTGGTTGATGGCACCATAATAGGCATTGACCTTTTCATTCTCCGTATAGACCGCCTCTACCGGCTCCAGCCGGACAATCTCTGTCTGAAGCTTCTCTCCTCTTTGCTTCTCTACCTGATACTGGAAAAGAGACCAGGCCGTCATACCAACTGCTGCTACTACAGAAAAGGCCATCACTACCTTTGCCAGCTGCATCTGCTCTTTTTTCGTTTTCTTACTTTCTTTTTCCTTCAGAAGGAAGCCAAGGGGTGCTATCGCTGCACCAATGGCTGAGAGAAACTCTGTCGTATCTCCTGCCTTAGCCCTTGCCTGTCTGGTAAAATCTACTTCAAAAAGCTCTTCCATCCTTATGGTACGGATGCCCAGCTCTCCGGCAAAAAACTCTGCTACACCATTTATCTTTGCACCGGTGCCGGTCAGATAAATGGTTTCAATCATACGCTCCGGATTCTTACTATGATAATAATCAATTAATCTCTGGATATTGTTAATATGATACTGAAGAGTCTCAGTAACCTCCTCCCTTGCCCTTAGGAAGGCCATAGCCTCCGGCCTCTCTGCCAGAGCTGCTGCTGCCTCCTCCTCGGCCGCCCTGGCCTCGCTGCGGGAAAGAATAACCTCGTGACTGGCAAGGTAGTCATAGGCCTCCCGCTCCGTATGTACATCAAAGACCTTATGCTCCATAAGGGACTCTGCCGAAGATCTGGCACCATAGGCCACCGTTCTTTGTACCACCAGATTTCCATTCTCAAATACCTGTATCATCGTGGTCTGCTCATTAATCTGAACGGTAATTCCTGTCTTTTCCTTTACCTGCCGCTTCAAAAGCTGTACACTACTGTTTCCTATATAATCAAGGGCCTCCACCCGAAAGCCCATCTTCGCAGAAAAGCTGTAATAATCCTGAATCAGGCTATCTGGTGCTGCAAAAAGCAAAAGTCGAATATCCTTTTTCTTATCACCTGTTGCTCCCTCTAAAATAGAGTAGGCTATGGTATAGCCTGAGATATCAATAGGAAAATAATCCTGTGCCGTCGCCTTCACAATATCTCCAAGCTGCTTTTCCCTGACCGGCGGCAGGGTAATCTCCCGGTTGGCAATGGTGGTAGAAGCAATGGTATATATAACATCCCTTACCCCCTTCATGCCGGCACTCTCCAGCTCCTTTTTCAGCACAGCTCCAAAGGCTGCCTTGTCTCTGATATAACCATCCTCTATGGTATTGGCAGGGGTATGGAAGGTATGTACCTTGTATACCTTTGGATGACTTCTTCTAAAGTCAATCTCGCAGACCTTGGTCTTTTGCACTCCTATTTCAATACTCAATCCTCTTTTTGCCATTGTATATCCTCCATTCCATTTGTCAAGTGAAATATTCCTATTCCAAAGGAAAAAGCAGACGTCTCTTCTGCTCTTTCCTTCAGAATTGAAGTCTGAAATCCTACTACAAAAAACTATAATCCAGCCAGTCCTGCATAAGCACTAACCAGCTTTTGTCCATACAGGACAGCAATAAAAATCCCCAGGGAAAGATAAGGCCCCAGGGCCAATACATGATCTGCCCCCTTTAGCTTCATCCGAATAAGGTGGAAAACCGAGCCAAAAATACAGCCCAGGAAAAAGGCCAGGATACTTTCCTGCCAGCCAAGAAAGAGACCGGCTGCCGCCATCAGCTTAATATCTCCACCACCGATAGCCTGTCCTCTGGACAGTAGATATAAAAGATATAAAAATCCACTGACACAGACAAAGCCAAGCAGGTGGTCGGTAAAGCTCTCCAGATCCAGCAGGGTCCTCACCAGCCCCAAAAGCAGGATAAAAGCGTTGCACTGGGGCGGTATTTCATAGGTTTTAAAATCAATACCGCTGATTACAAGGAGGGCAGACGATAAAAGGCAAAGCAGAAGGCTATCCGGGGAAGGGATTCCCCTTTCCCAAAGGCTCTCATCTGCCAAGAAGATGAGAAGATAGCATATCCCATTGAGAAGCTCTACCAAAGGGTAGAAAATAGATATCAAAGCCTTGCAGCTCCGGCATCTGCCCTTGAGAAACAGATAGCTGAAAACCGGCACCAGATCATACCATCGTATTTTATTACCACAGGTCGTACAGTGGGAGGGAAGGGAAAGAATACTTTCCCCCTTCGGTATACGCCAGATGCAGACATTTAAAAAGCTGCCAATGAGCAGACCGTATATAAGGGCCACGGTACATAAAAACAGGGCTGTGAATTCCATGATATATCTTCCTCCGGTTCTCTACGCTTTGTTAGTAAGGATTACTGTCCGATTGTAGTTATAACTGGTTCAAGACCAGTATCAGTAGCTGTAACTGTAACATTTTCTTTAGTAATTTTAATTTCGATACCTGTAACCTTACCTCCCTTTGTAGACTTTAAATCCTTTTTTAAATTATCAAGCGTACTATAGGTTAATTCCTTTAGTCTTGCCTGTACCTTTTTTTCAAACTTCACTTTAGGTTCATCACCAAAAAGCTTAACTGTATAAGTCCCTTCAGTATTCCAGTCTTCTGCACATTCTGTAACAGCTGTTACTGCTGCAGTTGCAATACTGCTGATAACCTGTTCGTCCTTAGCTTCTCTCGCACTGTTCATGTAAGGGATTACCTGGGTACCTACAACACCAACTAAGATAGCCATAATTGCTATAACGATGATAAGCTCCACCAGGGAAAAGCCCTTGTTATTTAGCTTCTGTTCTTTTTTGATTTCTTTTTCCATGATAACTCTCCTTATTTTACATTTATGAATGTGTTGTTACACTCTATTATTATCCTCCGGCCCTTGGCCAGCCGTCGGTATAATAGCTGGGTATTAGCCGATGCTGCTGTAAATACTGAACATCGGCATCAGAATAGCCAGAATGATCGGTACCACCACCAGAGCCATCACTACAATCATCAGTGGCTCCAGGGCGGCCGTCAGTGCCTCTGTCGCCATCTCTACCTCTTCATCGTAGTAGTCAGCGACTCGATCCAGCATAGCCTCGATGTTACCGGTCTCCTCTCCAATCTGGAGCATATGGCAGACCATCGGTGGAAATACACCCGAGGCCTGAATCGGTCTGGAAAGGGGAATACCCTGCTCCACATCCATCCTGGCATCCTCAATCACCTTACGAACCACCCGGTTACTCATCTGTCTCGCTGAAAGAGCTGTAGCCTCATTCAGGGAGATACCGGAGGACAGAAGGGTGCTTAGGGTACGGGTCAGCCTGGCCGAGGCTGTCTTAATATTCAGATTCCCAAAGAGAGGAATCCGAAGGAAAAATCTTCCCATCGTAATGGCTCCCCGCTCTGTCTTTGCAAAGGCCCGGTAAGCCACAACCAGAACCACCAGGGCTCCCAGCAGGTAATACCAGCTGTTTACCAGAAAGCCACTGATAGCCATAACGGTACGGGTAATAGCCGGCAGCTCACCGCCGATATCATCAAAGGTAGCGACAAAGGTCGGTACAATCTTAATCATCATTAAGAGCACAACAGAAATAATAACCACAATCAGAATCACCGGATACACCATGGCCTTCGCCACCATGGCCTTTAACCGGGCATCCTTTTCAAACTGCACCGCCATACGCTCAAAGGCATTCTCCAGATTACCGGTGGCCTCTCCTGCCTCCACCATGTTAATCAGCATTGCAGGGAAAATCTTGGCATTGGCCTTCATGGCACCTGCCAGGGTCTCACCCTTTTCCACGGCAATTCTGGTTTCCTCTATCGCCTTGGAAAAGACCTTATTCTCCGTCTGCTCCGAAAGCATCTGCAGGGCAGCCGTCACTGTGATACCAGCCTCCAAAATACTCTGGAACTGCCGGCAGAACACACCCAGCTCTCTTGGCTTTACCCTGGCTCCAATGCTAAGGTTGATCTCTTTATTCAGAAAATTTGGCTCTGCAAGGCTGACAACCAGCAGGCCATTTGCTTTCAGGATATCCCTCGCTGCGATCTGGCTGACTGCCTCCAGGGCTCCCTTTTTTTCTTTGCCATCCTTTTCAATGGCAACATAATTATATGTAGGCATCTCTTACCTCCAAACACAACAAAATTAACTGGTTTCTAAAAAATCCTCCGCTCCATGGCCACAGGATCCTGGGAAAAGCTGATGGCCCTTTCTCCATCAATCTTCCCCTGGACAAATAAGTCAAAAATCGCATCGTCCATGGTCTGCATCCCCAGCTTACGATTGGTCTGCAAAACAGAAGGAATCTGGTGGGTCTTTCCCTCCCGGATTAAATTCTTTATCGCCGGGACGGCATGCATCACCTCATAGGCAGCCACTCTGCCCTTCCCACCGACCACCGGTATCAGCTGCTGGGAAATCACCGACTCCAGCACCGATGCTAGCTGTATCCGAATCTGCTGCTGCTGGTGAGGGGAGAATACATCGATAATACGGTCAATGGTCGCCGCCGCTCCGATGGTATGGAGGGTGGAAAAGACCAGATGACCTGTCTCTGCTGCCGTAATGGCTGTGGCAATGGTATCCAGATCCCGCATCTCTCCTAGAAGAATCACATCCGGATCCTCCCGCAGAGCTGCCCGCAGGGCATTGGCATAGGACATGGTATCCAGTCCCACCTCCCGTTGGTTGATAACTGCCCGTTGATGATTGTGCAGATACTCAATGGGATCCTCCAGGGTAATGACGTGAGTGTTATAGTTCTGATTAATAATATGAATCAGGGATGCCAGAGTGGTGGACTTACCACTGCCGGTTGGCCCGGTAACCAGAACCATCCCTCTTTTTTTCTTCGTCAGCTCCACCACTGACTCGGGTATGCCCAGCCGCTCTGCCGTAGGAATGACCGTCTCTACCAGACGAATCGCCGCTGCCATGGAGCCTCTCTGACGAAAAATATTGACACGGTACCGTCCCAGCCTTGGAATCGAATAGGAAAAATCCACCTCTCCCTTTTCTCTTAAGGATAGCTCCAGGCTCTCCGGCAGGATGGATTCCAAAAGCCTCTGGGTATCTGCAGGCAGAAGTCTGGGAAACTCCATATTTTCCAGATTGCCATTCACCCTGCACTTGGGCGGCACACCGACTGTAATATGTAAATCCGAGGCCTTTTTTTCCTTTGCCGCCTCCAGCAAAATCTCTATTGTAAGCTCCATAGTCTTTACTCCTCGCAGACAATACGCTTTAACTCATCTATCGTTGTCAAGCCCTTGAGCACATTGGCGGCTGCCTTCATGCGGAGGGTCTGCATCCCTTCCTCCAGTGCCTTTTTCTGAATCTGTTCAATGGAAACATTTTTACTGATAATCTGCTTGATCCCATAGGAAACCGGCATGATTTCGTAAATACCGATTCGTCCGTGATAGCCACTTCCTCCACAGTGAACACATTCGCTGCGTCTGGCCTCCCGGAGGGAAACACTCTCCTCCTCAGCCACACCCAGCAGCTCCTTCTCCTCCTTTGTTGCCTCTCTTTCCAGAGAGCAGTAAGGACACACCCGCCGCACCAGACGCTGGGCAATCACTCCGATTACCGAGTCTGCAATGAGATAGGATTCAATGCCCATATCCTGGAGACGGGTAATGGTACTGGCCGCATTATTGGTGTGAAGGGTACTTACCACCAGATGGCCGGTAATGGAGGCTCGCACTGCAATCTCTGCTGTGATACTGTCCCGGATTTCTCCAATCATGATGATATCCGGATCCTGTCGCAGGATAGAACGCAGGGCAGACTCAAAGGTCATGTCTGCCTTTACATTTACCTGCACCTGATTGATACCATTGATATTGGCCTCCACAGGATCCTCTACGGTGATGATGTTTACCCCTTCTTTATTTAACTCACTCAGAGCCGTGTATAGGGTGGTAGACTTACCACTTCCCGTCGGTCCGGTTACCAGAATAATGCCGTGAGGATGAGACAGGATACGGTCAAACTTTTCCAGATCCTCTCCCTCCAGTCCCAGCTGCCGTTTATCCCTGGTCAGTGCCTTCTTCTGAGTCAGACGAAGTACTGCCTTTTCTCCAAAAATAGTCGGCAGTACTGACACACGGATGTCATACTCCATACGGTCTACTACACTGGTAATACGGCCATCCTGCGGCTTTCTTTTTTCAGAAATATCCATACCGCCCATAATCTTAAGGCGTGCCAAAAAGGCCGAATGCACACCTATATTGTGGCTAACAGCCTCCCAAAGAACACCATCTATTCGAAACCGGATACGAAGCCTGTCCTCCATCGGTTCAATGTGAATGTCACTGGCTCTTTTATGTACCGCCTGCTCAATCAGCTGGCTTACCAGACGAACAATCGGTGCCTGACTTATCTCGTCCTCCTCTTCCTCTCTTTCAACTGCTCCATACTGCTCCTTTTGCTCCCTTGCATACTGCTCAGCCACCTTCATGGCCTCGGTGCTTCCATAATAACGGTCAATTGCCACTGCGATATCCTTTGGCGTAGACACCACCTGCTCAATCTGAAAGCCGGTAGTAATCGAAATATCATCTACTGCCATAATATCCAGAGGATCACTCATAGCAACCCTTAGTATATTCGGGTTTTTCTCACTGAAAGCAAAAGGAATCATCATATACTTACGCAGCAATCTCTCGTCCGACAGTCGGACTATCTCCTCGGGGATCCGCACTGTCTTCAGAGAAATTCCGTCCAGCTTCAGCTGCTTTTGCAGTGCTCTGGCAATCTCCTTCTCTGTGGTATATCCAAGATCTACCAGGGTAACTCCCAGCTTTTGTCCATTCTTTTGCTCCTTCTGCACCTTAAGTGCCTCAAGAACCTGCTCCTCTGTTACGACTCCTTCCTCCTGAAGCAAATCTCCCAGTCTTTTTTTGCGGTGAAACTCACCAAAGCCTTCTGCCATTTTTCTATCCTCTTTCGTTTTTTATTGTCTATTTATTGCAGATTATTGTCTATTTACTATAAATAGTGTCTGCTGATTAAGCAGACATTTGCAACTTCCAACTCTTACATCTGCTC
>NZ_LNAM01000212.1:0-315 GCF_001461035.1 Acetivibrio ethanolgignens
CCTGGATACGATTCTTATCGTGCTGGAATCTACTTCTGTATACAGCGTGCATATTTCAAACTTCCTGTCGACCAGCGAGGTTCTCATGCCCTACAAGCCTTACGTCTTTTGCGTAAACCCAAAAGCCACTTCGAATTACCGAAAGTCCTATATCGGAATGGAAAAGACCGATCCCGCAGATGCATATCTCATCGCTGACTTTGGCAGGGTAGGCCGTACGAAAAAACTGGAGCCATGGCGCGGCGGGCAGTTTATAGCCCTTAAACGCCTTACAAGGCACCGTATGCACCTTTCTGAGTGCATCACCAGGGAGAA
>NZ_LNAM01000212.1:325-563 GCF_001461035.1 Acetivibrio ethanolgignens
ATATACAGTCTGGTAGAGACTGCAAAAGCAAACAAGCTAAACGTGTTCCAGTATCTCTATATGGTATTGTTGTACATGCCGGGCTGTAAAAGTGGGTCCGAAAGCATAGAACAACTAATGCCATGGAGTGATTTTATCAAGGAGCATTGTTCAGGTCTTATAGATATAGAAACAATAACGATGGAAGAACACCCGGATCTATTCTTTTAATTAAAACATAGGCAGATGAATAATTCCA
>NZ_LNAM01000212.1:573-11427 GCF_001461035.1 Acetivibrio ethanolgignens
TTTTAATTAAAACATAGGCAGATGAATAATTCCATACGGTGGATTATTCATCGCTTACCCTGCACAGATAGTAAAGAGAGCGTTCCGGCCAGTCATCAATACGGGACACCTGCATCTCTATGCCGATCTGTTCCCCGTGATTAATACGAAGGCGGATATCCAGAATGCATTGCTTTTCCTGAAGCCTTTCACCAGGAATCAAAGGATTTAAAATCTGCAGATGGGTGATTTCCTCTGGCTTCCGCCCCAAGACTGCTGCAAGAAAATGGCGGCAGCTTTCCGTGGAACGCTGTAGGACAGCATGAAACATGTAGTCATTGGTTAAGGGGTAGCGAACTGCCTGATTAAACATCCAGAAATGAAAGTAAGATATGAATAGTGAGTAAAAAGAGAATATCATGAAAACGAAAATCTGCAAATAGATATACGATAGGACGAAAGTGTTATTTTTTCAAAAGAAGCTTCAGAAAGTTCTTGACATTAACGTAACGTAAAGGTTTACAATATCTTTGTCAGGAGGGAATGATATGGAGTACACCATTAAAGAACTGGCAGAATTAGCTGGCACCAGTACAAGAACGCTTAGGTTTTATGAAGAAAAAGGGCTGCTTTCCCCAAAAAGAGCTGGAACAGGGGAATACCGGATTTACAGAAAAAAAGAAGTAGACGTACTTCAACAGATTTTATTTTTCCGGGAAATGGGATTTTCCCTGGCACAGATTGAAAAAGCCCTGAAGGAAAAGAATTTTGACCGGATTCAGGCGATGGAGGAACAGCTCCAAAGTCTGGAAACAGAAAAGCAGCGGTTGGATAGGTTGATTGCCACTATCCAGAAAACAATTCAAAAAGAGAAAGGAGAAATTCAAATGTCAGATAGAGAGAAATTTGAAGGTTTAAAAAAGGAAATCTTAGCAGAAAATGAGAAAAAATATGGAAAAGAAATTCGTGAAAAATATGGAGAGGTTACTGTGGAAGAAAGCAACCGCAAAATGTTAAATCTATCAAAGGAGGAGTATGACAGGATGCAGAAGCTGGCAAAACAGATAAACGAGAAGCTGGTTAAAGCTGTTCGGGAAGGTATAGACTACCGTTCCGAAGCAGGAAAAGAAATTGCTTTGCTTCATAAAGAGTGGATTGGCTTCAGCTGGCCATCCTATTCTGTAGAAGCTCATCACGGATTAGTTCAGATGTATACTGCAGATGAACGATTTAACGCCTATTATGATGCAGAACAACCAGGCTGTGCTGAGTTCTTAAAGAGGGCGGTAGAGGAGCATATAAAATAAAATTTTGATTTGCAGGTTTGTTTTGATTTTCAAGGGACGAAAAGAGTGTTGGTATTATAGCTCTTAAGCTAAGACTACGAAGGGCGATAATTCTAGAAAAATGCATCTAATTTACTACAAGTGACGAGTACACGGACATTCGACCTCCTGTCTCAAGTCCGCTCAAAAAACCTCCGTGTTTTTTGCCTCTGTAAGCTATGCATTTTTAAGAATTATCAGCCCTTCTTCGTATAACTTATTCGCTACAATAACAACATTCTTTTCTGTCTCCTGAAAGTCAAAAAATCTGCAAACCAAAATTCCAAATCATCCGCATAAACCTATAGTCTAATTAAAATATAGTAGGTGCTTTTATCAGGTTAAAACTTTCCTGGAATGATATGAAATTTTGGGTTATCGCAGAAATGTATTTACTAAGAAAGTAAAGCTTGTAGTAAATAAAAGAGAGAATTCTATAAAGATTTTATGTTTGATATTGCGGAAGCGAGTCTGAAAATCCAGAGCTTAGATATTCTCGTAATCGAAGGCATTCCTGAGATTACGTTAGAATATCTTGGCTCTTAGTTGAAGAGGAGCGAGCTATCAAACATAAAACTTTATAGAATTCTCTCTTATTAATTACTACCTACTTTACATTTTTGGGAAAACATATTTCTGCAATAACCCAAAATTTCTCCTTGACAAACCTCCCTTTATGCAATATTCTTATAAAGATAAAATTTTATAAACGGGAGGATTTTACACATGAGTAATGAGAAAATCGTCATTGGCGAAACAGGCATTTATGATGCAAAAAAGCTTGGTGTCCCGAAATTATTGCTATTAGGTCTTCAGCATACCTTTGCAATGTTCGGAGCTACTGTTTTAGTTCCTCTTTTAACAGGTCTTAGTGTTTCTACCACTCTTTTCATGGCCGGTGTCGGCACCCTTTTATTCCATTTAATAACCAATCGAAAAGTGCCAGCATTTTTAGGTTCATCCTTCGCATTTTTAGGTGGATTTGCAGCAGTGGCACCATTGGCAGCAGATGGAGCACCAAATGCAGAGATGCTTCTATATGCTTGTGGTGGCGTAGCAGTAGCCGGTTTAGTATATGTAGTATTGGCGACATTGATTAAAGCATTTGGACCAAACAAAGTAATGCGGTTCTTCCCACCGGTAGTAACGGGACCAATTATTATTTCCATAGGATTGATTTTAGCACCGACTGCAATCAGCAATTGTCAAACGAACTGGCTTCTCGCGATAATTGCTCTTGCAGTCATTATTATATGTAATATCTGGGGAAAAGGCATGGTAAAAATTGTGCCAATTATTATCGGAATTATAGTATCCTATTGTGTAGCTCTGGGAATCAGAGCGGTAGATTTCACAGCAGTAACAAAAGCTGATTTTGTAGGATTTCCACAGTTTACATTAGCAAAGTTCAGTGTAAGCTCCATCTTAACAATTACACCGATTGCCCTGGCAACAATGATGGAGCATATCGGTGATATTTCAGCAATTAGTGCAACTGCAGGAAAAAATTATATAGAAGATCCGGGGCTTCACAAGACCCTGATTGGTGATGGCCTGGCTACTACTCTCTCGGCTGTTTTTGGAGGACCTGCAAACACGACCTATGGTGAAAATACAGGTGTACTTGCCTTGACAAAGGTTTATGACCCACTGGTTATGGAGCTGGCAGCGATTTTTGCAATTATCTTCTCCTTCTTCCCGGTATTTTCTGCAGTAATCAGTTCTATCCCTGCAGCGATTATCGGAGGCGTTTCCCTTATTTTGTACGGTATGATTTCTGCCATCGGCGTTCGTAATGTGGTAGAAAACCAGGTAGATTTTACAAACAGTAGAAACCTGATTATTGCAGCTGTCATTCTGGTAAGTGCCCTTGGCTTTAACTCTGTAGGCGGAATTACCTTCACAGTAGCAGGAACTGCGATTAACTTATCCGGTCTGGCAATTGCGGCACTGGCAGGAATTGCTTTAAACGCCATCCTTCCAGGAAATGATTATGTATTTAAGCCGGAGGCAGAGGAAGGAACTTCCTTTAAGCTATAAAAAAGACTGGACAATGAAAGTAAGACTTGGTATAATTGCCTCGTCACAAGTAGACTGTATTGTATCCCTTCGAATAGGGAATAATAACAGGAGGTAAAAATTGAATCACAGAAATGAAAAAACACTGGGACTTGTCCAGGTGGCACTTTTTACAGCCATTATCTTTGTATTGGCGATGGTACCGGGCCTTGGCTATATTCCGATTGGAATAATCCGGGCGACTACAATACATATACCGGTTATCATCGGCTCACTGATACTGGGACCGAAAAAAGGAGCTGTACTGGGCGGCATGTTTGGATTAACGAGTCTGATTAACAACACGATTAATCCAACGGTTACATCTTTTGTATTCTCACCGATTCTGGCAATGGAAATGGGAGGAATCAAGAGTGCCATCATGAGCTTTATCATCTGCTTTATCCCAAGAATTCTTATCGGAATCGTACCATACTATGTGTATGCCGGTATCCGCAAGCTGATGAAAAAGGGAAATGCATCCATGATTACTGCCCTGGGAGTGGCTGGAGTGGCCGGTTCTATGACTAATACACTGCTGGTTATGAACTTTATCTATCTTTTATTTGGAGAGCAATATGCTTTGGCAAAGGAAATGTCATATGAGGCCTTATATGGAACAATTCTCGGAATTATCGGTATGAACGGTGTTCCGGAAGCGATCGTGGCAGCAGTTCTGGTGACAGCAATTGGGCGAGTATTCTTTAAGTCCAGAATTTTGAATTAGTAGTTTTGGCTGCCACAGGAATTGTGGCAGCCTTTTTACACGAAGAAAGGGGAAGTCTATGATACTTGCAATTGATATGGGAAACACCAATATTGTTATTGGCTGTATTGATGATGAGAAAATTCATTTTGTTGAGAGAATGTCTACCGACCAGTCTAAGACAGAACTGGAATATGCCATTAGCTTTAAGAATGTACTGGAGTTATATAAAATTGATGTAGCACAGATAGAAGGAGTCATTATCTCTTCTGTAGTGCCACCATTGGTGAATACGATGAAAGGTGCAGTGAAAAAGGTAGTAAATAAGAGTCCTAAGATAGTTGGACCAGGAATTAAAACAGGACTTAATATTCTGATGGACAACCCGGCACAGGTTGGAAGTGACATGATTGTCAGTGCAGTGGCTGGTTTAAAGGAATATGGGGCACCTCTTATCTTTGTAGATATGGGTACGGCAACGACAATTTCTGTCATTGATGAAAATAAAAACTACATTGGCGGAGCAATTCTGCCGGGAGCCTATACTGCATTAAATGCCTTGGTAAGTAATACAGCACAGCTGCCACGAATCAGCATGGAGGCTCCAAGGAGGGTCATTGGAAAAAATACCATCGACTGCATGAAGAGCGGCATGCTTTATGGAAATGCAGCTTGTATTGACGGCATGATTGAGCGGATGGAGGCAGAGCTTGGAACAGAGGTCACTGTTGTAGCTACTGGTGGTTTGGCCTCCAGTGTGGTTCCTCATTGCAAAAAGAAGATTATTATTGATGATGCACTGCTTTTAAAGGGACTAAAGCTTATTTATGACAAGAATGTATAATCTAAATTTAATTTTATGAAAGGGTGTAAAACATGCTAGAAGGAAAAAATGTAGTGCTGGCAGTGACGGGAAGCATTGCAGCATATAAGATTGCTAACCTTGCCAGTATGCTGAAAAAACAGAAATGCAAGGTAACTGTGATGATGACGAAAAATGCAACTAATTTCATTAATCCGATTACCTTTGAAACCTTAACCGGTAATAAGTGTCTGGTAGATACCTTTGACCGTAACTTCCAGTATTCGGTAGAGCATGTTTCCCTGGCAAAGGAAACAGATGTAGTTTTAGTAGCTCCGGCCTCTGCTAATGTGATTGCCAAGCTGGCTCACGGTATTGCAGATGATATGCTGACAACGACCATTCTGGCATGTGAATGTAAAAAGATTGTTGCTCCGGCGATGAACACCCATATGTATCACAATCCGATTGTGCAGGATAATTTAAAGCTATTGGAGAAATATGGAATGGAGGTTATCAAACCGGACTATGGTTATCTCGCCTGTGGCGATATCGGTGATGGGAAGATGCCTTCAGAGGAAACACTGCTTTCTTATATAGAAAGAGAAATCGGAAGAGAAAAGGATCTGGCAGGGAAAAAGGTACTGATAACAGCCGGACCGACGAGAGAGGCTTTAGATCCGGTGCGGTTTATTTCCAATCATTCTACCGGGAAGATGGGGTACGCTCTGGCTCGTGCTGCCATGCTCCGGGGGGCTTCAGTAACTTTGGTTAGTGGGCCGGTAAGCCTTGCTAAGCCGCTCTTTGTAAATACAATTGATGTAGTATCTGCCCAGGAGATGTATGAGGCTGTTATAGAGCGGGCGAAAGAGCAGGATATATTTATTATGGCGGCAGCGGTAGCAGACTATACACCAAAGGAGCAGGCGGCAGAAAAAATGAAAAAAAGGGACGGGGAGCTTTCCATGGAGCTTTGCCGGACCAGGGATATTTTGCAGACAGTTGGGGATAATCATAGAGAAGGTCAGTTTCTGTGTGGATTTTCCATGGAAACAGAGAACCTGATAGAAAATTCCAGAGCAAAGCTTTTAAAAAAGCATGCAGACATGATAGCAGCTAACAGTCTGCGTACGGAGGGAGCCGGTTTTGGCACAGATACGAATATAGTAACCCTGATAACTGCGGATACCTGTGAGGAGCTGCCTTTGCTTTCTAAGGAGGAGACAGCTCATGCAATTTTGGATAAAATTTTGGTAAAATACAAAAAATAGAAAAAAATAAAAAAATTAAAAAAAGGGCTTGCATTTTTTTAGAACCTGTGGTAGAATATCATTCGTGACAAACGAAAGACTTGTTTTTGGGCTATCGCCAAATGGTAAGGCAACGGACTCTGACTCCGTCATTTCAAGGTTCGAATCCTTGTAGCCCAGCTTTAGACAGGCTATACAAAAGTATAGCCTGTTTTTTTTTTTTTTTTTTTTTTTTTTTTTTTTTTTTTTTTTTTTTTTTTTTTTTTTTTTTTTTTTTTTTTTTTTTTTTTTTTTTTTTTTTTTTTTCAATAGGAAAGTGCGTTCTATCGAACTTTACAAACCATATGTTCAAAATAACCAAAAATTATATTATAAAAATAATGAAATAGAAAAAAATAACAAAATAAGGACAGTTGACCTTTTTGCAATTATAGCAAAATAGTATAATGATATTGCCTTATTAAAGGAATAATTTGTAAATTTAAAACTAAAATAAAGGAGGAGACAAATGAAAGCGTTTTACAAAAAATGTCTTGCAGCACTGTTAACTGTAGCAATGATACTGTCCATGATTCCAGCCAGCGTCTTTGCAGTACAGCAGACGGGAACTTACAGTAAGATAAGCAGTGCAGCCGATTTGACATCAGGCAAATATGTACTTGTCTGTGAAAATAATCGTGCTGCAGGAGCTTATGACACAGGCACAAAAGCATTGCCAGAGCAAGAACAAAGCGTGGTTGAAAATTCTATTATAAACCCAGCAGAAAGTCTTGTATGGAATGTTGTAGTATCTGGAAGTAGTATTAGTTTACAAGACTCTAAAGGTAAATATCTAACATCGGGTGGAAATAGCAGTATTTCTGCTGAGAATACACCTTACTATTGGAAGGTTTTAGGAGAAACAACCTTTACATTTAATGAGGAGACAGGAACGAGGGTATTGGCATACAATACAAATACAAAGTATTTCAGGCAGTATGCAGCAACGGGTACAAATCCTAAAAACTTCACTCTTTACAAATTTGTAGAGGGAAGCATTGCTCCGGCAACTCAGGCAGATGAGCCAAAGGCCAGCAAGGCTGCAGGCGTGGTAACAGCTGGTACACAGATTGAACTGACCTGTACAACGAAGAATGCTACGATTCTTTATAAGCTGTCACCGGAGGCAGAATGGCAGACCTATTCTACACCGATTGTTATCAATGGGGTCACAACGATTTATGCAAAGGCACAGGCGGATGGTCTGGAGGACAGTGCAGAGGTAACCTTTGCTTATACTGTTCCAACTATGCCGTCAGCAGTCGATATTGACCCGATTACAGAGATTCCGGAGGGAGCTATTTCAATTGCAGAGGCTTTAGAAAAGGCAGATAATGAAACGATTACAGTAGTAGGTCAATTAGTATATCGTTTTGGAAATTATAATAATACAAATTCTGCCATTTTGGAGGATGTAATAGATGGTCAGGTAGTAGCCCTCCAGATATACAACCCTCTGGATGACTATAAAATTGGAGATATCTTAAAAATAACAGCAGTGAAATCTACCTATGGTGAAGTTCCGCAGATATCAGCGGCAAGCAAGATTGAGAAGATAGCTTCTGCTGCTGATGTGGCTTTGATTCCGGCACAGGAATTTGAAAGTATTGGAGCACTTCTGGCATCGAAGCAGTATCTGCTTTCTGAGTGGATAAAGCTTAAAAATATTACTCTGAATGCATATAACAGTAATGGTAATACAGAAATCACAGATACTCTTGGAACCAAGATGAATGTATTTCGTTCAGCTACTTATCCATATGATGTAGAGGCTGGTGATCTGGTGGATGTATACGCTTGTGTTTCAAAATATAAAACAAATGACCAACTGCGGTTAGGTTCATCTACAGACTATGTTGTTGTAAATGATACAAAGGCACCTAAGATTGAGCTGACAGAAACAACGGCGGAGCTTGGCCAGGATTGCAAGGTAACAGCAGTCATCCGGGATAATGTAGGAGTAACAGAAGCAAAGCTTACCTATACGGTTGGAGCTAATCCGGCAGTGGAGCTTTCTTTAGTACAGAATACAGAGGATGGAACCAAATGGGAGGCAACAATCCCTGGAAACGTTTTTATAGCTGGAGTTGACAGCGTGACTGTTAAGGTTAATGCAAAGGATGCAAAGAATAATGCTGACGAGAAGGCTATGACGGTTAAGGTAATGGATGAGCCTCAGGTCGAGAGTGTTACTCCGGCAAGAAATGCTATAACAGGAGACAATAAAAAGCCTCTGATTAGTATTACATGCACTAATATAGGAACAAAACCTACAGCAAAGCTTACTCTGAAAAAGGGCACAGAGGTAGTTTTGGATCAGGTGCCTATGGGCTATCAGTCCGAAACCTTTAGCTATCAGGTTGCCAGTGATCTTGCTGAGGCCAGATATACAGCATCTGTAACTGTCACAAGAGCGGATGGGAAGAGCATCACCTATGAGTGGCCTTTCACTACGGGAACGCCAGAATACAGACTGTATTTTGGGCAGCTGCACAGCCATACGACCTATTCGGATGGTTCCGGGACCTTGGACTCGGCTCTTGAATATGTCAATCAGATCAGCGAGAAGGATAACATTGACTTCGTAGCTTTTACGGATCACTCCAACTATTTTGACACAAAGGATGCAGTAAATCCAGAGGACGGATTGTATGATACAAGTAAAATGACAGCAGACAGTCAGAGAATCTGGAAGGAATACAAAACCAAGGTTGCTACTTATAACGCATCGCCAAGCAACAGAGGTGTGGTTGCTGTTGCCGGCTATGAGATGACCTGGTCTGGCGGTCCGGGACATATGAATACCTTTAACACTCCTGGTGTAGTCAGCAGGAATAATAAAACTCTTAATAATAAAACAAATGATGCAGGTATGAAGGCATATTACGCTCTTTTAAGTCGTGCAGAGGGAGAAAACAGCATAAGCCAGTTTAACCATCCGGGCACTACCTTTGGAACCTTTGCTGATTTTGGCTATTGGGATACAGTAATTGACAGCCGTATTAATATGGTTGAGGTAGGAAATGGAGAAGGAGCCATTGGTAGTGGCGGACATTTCCCGTCCTATAATTATTATACGATGGCATTGGATAAGGGCTGGCATGTGGCACCTACTAACAACCAGGATAATCACAAAGGTAAGTGGGGGAATGCAAACGATGCCCGTGATGTTATTATTACTGATAGTCTGACGGAAGAGAATATTTATCAGGCTATGAGAGAACGTCGGATTTATGCCACTGAAGATAAAAATCTGGAGATTACTTATACCGTAAACGATAAAATGATGGGAACCATCATTGAAGAAGTACCAGAAAGCCTGACAATTAAAGCAAGCCTTAGCGATGCAGATGATACCATTGAAAAGGCTGAGTTAATTGCAAACAGTGGAAGAGTAGTTTATACCTGGGATGTAAATGCCCAGAGCAAGGAGCTGACTGCGACACTTAACCCAGACTACAGCTATTATTATCTGCGTGTAACAGAAAGTGATGGGGATGTGGCAGTTACAGCACCTGTATGGGTCGGAAAAACCATTATGCTTGGAATTTCTAATGTAGAAAGCAGCACAAGCACACCGGTTACTGACGAGGAGATTACTGTTAAGACAACTCTGTTTAACAGTGAAGGTGAGGACGCTGTCATTAAGAGCCTGACTTATAAGCTGGACGGCACTGTACTGGAGAATCTTAATAGTGTAGGAACAATTACAAAATCAACTACCTTTGAGTATAATTATGGTTTTACACCAAAGAAAGCAAAGCTGCAGAAAATAACTGTAGAAGCAGTTATCCAGCTGGGTGATAAGGAATTTATTTATAGCAAGGACTTGAGCCTTGATGTGAGAGACGCAAGTAAATTGGTATATGTAGGTATTGATGGAAGCCACTATAACGAATATGTGTCTGGTAACTATAAGGACTCCATGGGTAACTTTACTAAGATGGCAGCACAGAACAATGTAAGATGCGTTACACTGAATACTTCCGAAGAATTTCTTGCAGCTGCTAGGAATACAAACGGAAAGTATAAGATGCTGGTGCTTACAGCACCGAGCCGTCGTAACGGAACTGCTTTGAGAGATCCATATGCGGTATATTCAGATGATGAGATTGCAGCAATTAAGGGATTTTCTGAAGCTGGCGGTATTCTGGTAATCGGCAACTGGTCAGATTACTATGAAAACTATTCCGGCATTGCAGAGTTGGCTACTGTAAACCATATGGCAGGCCAGCAGAATAAGCTTTTGAAGGCTATTGGCTCTAAGCTTCGTGTCAGTGATGATGCAACGATGGATGATACTTTGAATGGGGGACAGCCACAGAGATTGTATTTCTCCTCCTACAATCTGGAACACCTTTTGATGAAAGATGTTGAGCATGATGCAGAGCATCCAAATGATAATAAATACAGCCAGCTGTTCAGCCAGTATGGAGGTTCCAGCATCTACGCAGTAGATGAGAGCGGAAATCCATCGGCTTCGCTTCCGGACAGTGTTTCCCCAATTGTATATGGTCATGCCACCACTTACTCTAAGGATAGTGACAAGGATGGAATCGGCGGGGAAAAAATACCGAAGTACACTTATGCAGCTGGAGATGGAAGGCTTCTTGTGCTGGCTTCTGAGACAATTACCCATGCCAATGGAAATCAGTCCATGGTTTTAGTTGGCGGAGCAGCCTTTATGAGTAACTT
>NZ_LNAM01000213.1 GCF_001461035.1 Acetivibrio ethanolgignens
CCTAGCTTAAGAGCTATAATACCAACACTCTTTTCGTCCCTTGAAAATCAAAACAAATCGATAAACCAAAATTTATCTATTTTCCCTAATCACAAACTTCTTCTCCAACCGTACTGGCTTATAGGAAAGCTTGGATTTGCGTAAGCCCTCCTGGCCTAAGTCATCCTCCCGGTTGACAAAAAGAGCCTCCGGGAACTCGTGTACCAGAAACTGCTGGTTAATGAAAGGATAGAGCCCACGGCATTCTGGATTTGCCTTTTCAATGTGGATATAGGCGTATTTGGTATCAGGGTTGTAGCTTCCGATGGAATAGGCTTCCAGGACACCGTCAATGTAGACACCACCAAGACGACTGTCAATCTCAAAGCAGTGTTCAAAAATCTGATTGATACCGATTTCCTCGCTACTCATGCTGTCGCGGCGACCGGTGATTTCCCGTTCTGTAAGCCAGCGTTTGTGAAAATCTTCGATTTCAGAGGCATTTTTGCAGCATAGGGTTTTGTATTCGAAACGGCCCGCATAGTCCTTTAGAAAAGCATTTACATGGTTTTTCTTTTTGTGATAGGCCTTGCCACTCAAGGTACGGAGCTTTTCAGCATCATAGATGTAATCAAAGCAGTCCCGGTCTTCCTCGATAGAAAATGTATTTTCTATATCAGGAATGGCAGCACGAAGGGCTTCTACAAATGTCTCATCAGCCAGATACATGGTAAGTGGCTTTTTAAGTTCGTTGTGGAAATAATCACAGATAGTCCGGAATACAGACGGAATATCTTCTATTTTGCAGTAGGGCAGCATGGTGGCTCTTTCCCCCAGAACATTAATCAGGTAAAAGAGGAAAGAGTCACCGGTAATATAGGTTGTGTCATAAAAGTTAGACCAGATAAACTGGTTCAGGAACTGCCCCTCGCTGATATAAATCGGGCGGAGCTTAGCATATTTGGAAAGCTCATACTGGCTCTGGGGAGTTATCTTCTTTTCTTCATAGTTCATAAAATAATCAGTCCTTATTTTGTACTATTATTACGTTTTGCACGTATTCTCATGGTTGAGTCCAGAATCTTTTTACGGATTCTAAGGCTCTTTGGAGTAACTTCAAGGTATTCATCGGTATCGATGTACTCTAAGGCCTGCTCCAGGCTTAAAATACGAGGAGGTGTCAGCTTCAGGGCATCATCAGAGCCGGAAGCACGGGTATTGGTAAGCTGTTTTTTCTTACATACGTTAACCTCAATATCATCAGTTTTTCCATTCTGTCCGACAATCATACCGCCGTATACCTTTTCGCCGGGGCCGACAAACAAGGTCCCACGTTCTTGAGCGTTGAAAAGGCCATAGGTAATGGTTTCGCCGCTTTCAAAGGCAATCAGGGAGCCCTGCTTACGGTACTGAATGTCGCCTTTGTATGGTGCATATTCTTCAAAAATTGTATTGATAATACCATTTCCTTTGGTATCGGTCATAAACTCGCCACGATAACCGATTAAACCACGGGATGGAATTAAAAATTCCAGACGGGTGTAATTACCAGGAATTGGGGACATAGCTTGCAGATCACCCTTTCTCTGGCTCAGCTTCTCAATAACGCTGCCGGCAAATTCCTCAGGAACATCAACGATAGCACGTTCCATCGGCTCCAGCTTCCGCTCACGTTCATCATAGTGGTAAAGAACCTCTGCCTTGCTGACGGCAAATTCATAGCCCTCACGACGCATATTTTCAATCAGGACAGATAAGTGCAGCTCGCCACGGCCGGACACCTTGAAGCAGTCGGCACTGTCCGTTTCTTCTACACGGAGGCTGACATCAGTATTCAGCTCGCGGAAAAGACGATCTCTTAAATGGCGGGAAGTAACGAACTTACCCTCCTGTCCAGCCAGGGGAGAATCATTTACCAGGAAATCCATGGAAATCGTAGGCTCAGAAATCTTCTGGAAAGGAATTGGAACCGGATTTTCCGGAGAACAGATGGTATCACCAATGTGGATATCTGTAATGCCGGAAATTGCAACGATAGAGCCGATGCTGGCTTCATTTATCTCTACCTTTTTAAGACCCTCAAACTCATAGAGCTTACTGATCTTAACTCTCTGGAATTTATCCTTGTCATGTTCATTTACCAGAACGACGTCCTGATTTACACGGATAGTTCCGTTGTCTACCTTACCGACACCGATACGGCCCACATATTCGTTGTAGTCAATGGTGCTGATCAGTACCTGAGTATCTGCAGCTGGGTCACCCTCTGGTGCTGGTATATAGTTTATGATAGTTTCAAATAATGGTTCCATATTTTGTGGAGTCTGGTTTAAGTCCAGACAAGCAACACCGGACTTGGCAGAAGCAAAGACAAATGGACAGTCTAACTGCTCCTCGCTGGCTTCCAGATCAATAAAGAGTTCCAGAATTTCATCAATAACTTCCTTCGGTCTTGCTTCAGGGCGGTCAATTTTATTGATGCAGACAATAACAGGAAGCTCCAGCTCCAGTGCCTTTTTTAATACAAATTTGGTCTGCGGCATAGCCCCTTCAAAGGCATCTACCACAAGGATAACACCATTTACCATTTTTAATACACGTTCAACCTCGCCACCGAAATCTGCGTGTCCTGGTGTGTCGATAATATTAATTTTGGTGTCTTTATAAAAGACAGCCGTATTTTTTGATAAAATAGTGATTCCACGTTCTCTTTCGATATCGTTGGAATCCATAACACGTTCTCCCACATTCTGATTGCTTCGAAATACACCGCTCTGCTTTAACAGCTCATCGACCAGAGTAGTTTTGCCGTGGTCTACATGGGCAATAATGGCGATGTTACGAATGTCTTCTCTTTTCTGTTTCATAATCGCTCCTCGTTTCTACATTGCGTTTACCATTCATAACCTATTGATTATACCACAATAGAGAAAGTTTGCAAGTATTTTTTCTTGGGTGTATGGAAAAGTAAAAAAAGAGGCTGGTAAGTGGTCTTACCAGCCGGGAGATTTCTGGATTTCGTAATTTAGCTCCAGTCGTCCTCCCAGAATTCTTTAGGAATAGCGGAGGAGTCTGTGTCATCGGTGGTTTCTTCCACTAGCACTTCTGCAGCGGCTGTATCTGAACCTTCAACAGGGGCTATCGTCTGTGGATTTTCCACAGTTTCAATGTCTTCTTCCGGTATTAACGTATCAGCCAGTCGCTCCAGGGCATTTTTTTCTGTAGACTGTGCTGTTTCCTGCTCTTTCTGGTGCTTTTCAAGCTTTTCATAAAATAGGTCATCCATGCCAGTAAGCTGGTAGGTGTCCTTGAGTGTATAGCGGAAAAATTTTATGACGTTGCCGCTTTCCATGGCAATCTTGTCAGGTCCGCACAAATCGATATCCTTTTTATAGGGTAATTTATCGTACATAGAAAAATCTTCATTTACAGAAGAGTCAAAGGGTCTAAGCTTCATATGAAAACTCCAATCTTCACCTTTTAGGTGATCCTCTTATCTATTATACCTTTATTTTTTGAGAAAAACAACTCTGCTTTCCTTTTTTGAGGAAAATTGAGCCTCAATTCCTATATTTCTGCAGTTCCATCACAGGAATTGGCAAAAAGGAAAGAAACAGGCAGATGCTCCACTGAGCAAAAGATAAGGGGAGCACCTTAAAAACAGCAGCAAAGGCAGGAATACTAATAACGGCAGCCTGCAGGGCAAAGCAGATAAAAAAGGAAAGTAAAAGCTTTTTATTGGACAAAAGGCCAATGGAAAAAAGAGAGCGGCTGCTTCGCATATTAAAGGAATGAAATAGCTGGGAAAGACCCAGAACGCAGAAGCACATGGTTCTTCCCAAAGTCAGGCTTTTTCCCGGTAGAAAGCGGGTACCGATTAAAAAAGCACTTAGGGCTAAAAAGCCGATGAAAAGTCCCTCCAACAGGATGCGAAGGCCCAAGCCATCAGCGAACATCCCTTTTTTGGGGTCATTCGGTCTGCGGCACATGATGGCTTCGTCCGGTGGTTCACAGCCTAAGGAAATCGCTGGAAGGGAGTCTGTGACCAGATTAATCCAAAGAAGCTGTACTGCCAGCAGTGGTGTTGGGAAATTTAACAAAATGGAGGCAAAAATGGTCAGGATTTCACCAACATTGCTGGAGAGAAGGAAGTGGATGGATTTACGGATGTTGTCGTAGATTCCCCGGCCTTCCCGGACAGCGGCGATGATGGTGGCAAAATTATCATCGGTCAGTATCATGTCAGCAGCATTTTTAGCGACATCGGTACCGGTGATTCCCATGGCACAGCCGATATCGGCAGCCTTTAGTGCAGGAGCGTCATTTACGCCATCTCCGGTCATGGCTACGACATTTCCCTTTGCCTGAAAAGCCTTTACAATCCGTACCTTATGGGCAGGAGAAACCCGGGCAAAGATATGGTAGTTTTCAATAGAGGATAAAAGCTCACTATCACTCATTTTCTCCAGTTTGGCTCCACTGATGGCTTCCCGGCTGTCAGAGGCGATACCCAGGCTTTTTCCGATGGCAAGAGCTGTGCGGATATGGTCGCCGGTAATCATAACCGGAGTAATACCAGCCAGCTTGCAGGTGTGGACGGCTTCTCTCGCTTCAGGGCGGGGTGGGTCTATCATGCCTACAAGACCGGTAAAAACCAGATCCTTTTCCGGGTGAGCCGGCTTTGTAGTACTCTTTTTATAAGCAATGGCAAGAACCCGCAGAGACTGGTCTGCCATTGTCTGATTTTCCTTCTGGATGGCTCGCAGTAGAGCTGGAGTCAAAGGAACCTCCCTTCCCTGGGAGTAGCAGAGAGTGCAAGCGGAAAGCAGGAGATCCGGGGCTCCTTTGGTAATCGCAAGATACCCCCCGGTATCGGTCTTATGTATTGTTGTCATGCGTTTTTTTACAGAATCAAAGGGAATTTCATCTATCCGGGGGGTTGTAAGCTCTAGCTGGGATTTACTGATACCGGACTGTTCTGCGGCGAGAACCAAAGCTGCTTCCGTCGGGTCACCGGTAATGATGGTATCGGTACCGGAAAATTGGACAGTAGCATCAGAGCAGCTGGCAGCCAGGGTTAGAAGGAAGCGGCCAGTCGCACTGATGGAGGCAGATTTTCCGTCGGGAATTATCTCTTCACCATCGGCAGAAGCCAGGTGGGTCACGGTCATTTTGTTCTGGGTCAGCGTACCTGTCTTGTCAGAACAGATAACAGTAGCACTTCCCAGAGTCTCTACGGCAGGAAGCTTACGGATAACAGAATTTTTTCGTGCCATCCGCTCTACGCCCAGGGAGAGCATGATAGTAACAATCGCTGGAAGGCCTTCTGGAATGGCTGCAACAGCCAGACTTACGCTAGTCATAAACATATCGAAAATCGGACGTCCCTCTAAGGTACCGCAGATAAAAATCAGAGCACAGATAAAAAGGGCGGCCAGTCCCAGGACCTTTCCAGTTTTAGCAAGCCTTTTCTGCAAAGGGGTTGGCGGTGTTTTATCCTCCAGAATCAGCCGGGCGATATGGCCTACCTCTGTGTGCATGCCGGTAGCTGTGATCAGAGCAGTTCCGCGGCCATAGGTGATAATGCTGGAGGAATACAGCATATTGAACCGCTCAGCCAGAGGTTGGGTTTCTGTAAAGGTGGCCGATGCCTGCTTTTCCACCGGATGAGATTCTCCAGTCAGAGAGGCTTCGTCAACCTTTAAATTAACTGCTGTTAAAAGGCGGGCATCTGCAGGAACATACTGACCAGTCTCTAAAAGAAGGACATCTCCCGGCACCAGTTCTCTAGCGGGAATGATGGAAGGAATACCGTCACGAAGAACGTAGGCAGTTGGTGCAGTCAGTTTTTTTAAAGCTTCCAGCGACTTTTCAGCCTTGCTTTCCTGTATAACACCGATAGAAGCGTTTAAAATAATAATAGTAAAAATAATAATTGGGTCAATATAGTCAGCTTCCCCACGCAGATAGGAGACCAGAAAAGAAATCAGGGCAGCAGCCATGAGAACCAGAATCATAAAATCTGCAAACTGGCTTAAAAATCGAAAAAGAAGAGGCTGTGGCTTTTTAGCCTTTAGTTCGTTAGGACCATATTGCATCAGCCTCCTTTTTGCTTCGCTGGAGGTAAGGCCGGTTTCCGGACTGACATTTAGCTTTGCGAGAGCCTCTTTTATAGTAAGAGTATGGTAAATCATATATTATCAGCGGATATTCCGCAGCTCCTTTTTGCAATTTCTTTATATAATATGTACTTTTCGGTGAATAGAGAACGCTTTTTTTCATGCTTCATAAGATAAAAGAAAAAAGGTGTGATGAGATGCTCTGGCTTGGAATTTTACCGATTACCTTAAGCATTGATGCCCTGGGAATCGGATTTTCCTATCGGATGCGAGGGATAAAGATTACAAGAGAAGCAAAGCTTTTAATCAGCTGTTTGACAGGGCTTTTTATGGCAGCAGCTATGATAGCAGGACAGCTTCTTTCCTCCTGTTTTCCTGGTGAGGTTATGAAGCTTCTCGGTACGGCACTCTTAGCACTGATTGGTCTGGCAATGATTCGGAATGCTCTTTTTGGTGAAGAGACCTTCTATGATTTAGATAAATCTAAAAATATTGAAAGCTATGAGGCTGTGCTTCTGGGACTTGCTCTGTCAGCAGATGCGGCGGCCTGTGGGGCAGCCCTGTCAGCGACTGCCTTTGGAAATCTCTGGCTTCCTGTGTTGTCGGGAGCTATGCAGGGCATTTTTCTATGGCTGGGAGAAATATTGTTTGAAAAAGGAGTAAAAACTCGTGTTGCCGGGCAGAAGGGGCTAGGGGTATTTGCTGGAGGACTTTTAATTTTGATTGCTTTACTACGGATTTAAAATGGTCTATACTATTAGGAAGAAAACCAGAAAGGAAGAGCTATGGAGAAAAAAACAAAGAGACTAAGGTGCCTGGAGCTGTTTCAGGTGTTTTTTAAGATAGGGGCCTTTACCTTTGGCGGCGGTTATGCGATGATACCCCTGATTCAGAGAGAAGCCTCTGAGCAAAAAAAATGGATTTCCGAGGAGGATATTCTGGAAATTGTAGCAATTGCAGAATCAACACCAGGGCCTATTGCTATCAATGCAGCAACCTTTATCGGAAACCGGGTGGCAGGCTTTTTCGGAGCTCTCTGTGCAACTCTTGGTGTGGTGCTGCCGTCCTTTTGTATTATAGCGGTGATTGCCGGTGTACTGCGGCAGTTTGAAAGTCTTAAGGCTGTCCGCTATGCCTTTTGGGGCATTCGTGCCGGGGTGCTGGCCCTCATTGTGAAGGCCCTCTATACGATGTATCGTCAGTGTCCAAAGAATGTAGTGGCATATTTGATTGCAGGAGGAGCCTTTGTGGCTACGCTATTTTTTAAAATTAATATTTTATGGATTATAATCGGCTGCGGGGTAGCAGGATGGATGTCTTATACCATCATAACAGGAAAGGAGAAGGAATAGCTATGTTGTATCTGGAATTATTCTGGACCTTTTTTAAGATAGGAGCCTTCACCTTTGGCGGCGGCTATGCCATGCTGCCGTTGATACAGGCAGAGGTAAATGCTCATGGCTGGATGAGCAAGGCAGAGCTGGTAAACTTTGTTGCTGTCAGCGAGAGCACGCCTGGCCCCTTTGCCGTCAATGTATCCACCTATGTTGGCATGGAGACCGGTGGCCTTTTCGGAGCCCTTTGTGCTACCCTTGGTGTGGTTTTACCATCCTTTTTCATTATTTTAGTTGTTTCCCGTTGCTTTGAAAAATTCAAAAACAGCTCTGTGGTAAAGGGCTGCATGTCCGGCCTTAAGCCAGCTGTTATCGGTCTTATCGGAGCTGCTGTCATATCCGTAGGGAAAACTGTATTTTTCTCAGAGGGGGTATCCCTTTCCTTACCAAATCCAGCTGCCTTTGGCTGTTCGGCGGCTCTGTTTCTTGGTATACTTTTTTTAATCTTTAAGAAAAAGCTTCATCCAATTGCTGTGGTGTCCCTGTCGGCGGTAGCAGGAATTGTGCTGGGCTATCTGGGAGTGGTGTAGGAAAATAAACAAAGGCGTTTCGCTAAGGGGATACCTTAGCGAAACGCCTTTGTTTATTCTTAAATATTCTCTTCCTTTTCCTTTGACGATTTTATATGACGTTTTATAACCCAAAATAAAGAAACCTAGAAATGCATTTATTTCACATAAATTAAGAATCCTACCGCCTATAATATAGAAGAAACAGAATTTGAGAGCTTCATCATCTGCACCTGTTTCCGATAAAGAGAAGAATGTACATATCGCTCCAATGTAATAGTTGTATTGGCATGCCCCAGGATTTCACTCAAGGTTTTGATATCAAAATCCAGAATGACACAGTTGGTTGCAAAGGTATGCCTTAAACAGTGATACGTTACATCTCTGAGACCGCACTCCTTTAGCAGATGCTTGAAATGATTCTGGTAAGTACGAGGATCAATATGATTGGGTGTACCGGTAACAAGATAGTTCTCTGGTGAACATTTCATTTTTGCTAAAAGCGGCAGCATGAACTGTGGAATTGGCACATCCCTTATTGATGTATCTGTTTTGGGAGTTGACAGGACAAGTACGGTCTTGGAGGAACCTGCCGTCGTTTTTTCATTTAATACGCGATAAAGAGTATGACGGATCCGAAAGACTTGTTTTTCCAAATCAATATTTTCCCAACGGAGGGCACAAACCTCACCTAACCGCAGCCCCATATACAAGCTGGAGAGCATTCCTAAAGCCTCAGGGTTCAGATGCCCTGTTAAATAGCAAGTCAGAATCCGGCTTTCTTCCTGGCTTAAAGGGTCTGGTGACATTTGCTTTTTAACAGGATATTTAAAATTTACCATTGGGTTTGGATGGTTATATTCTTTATAAATGTAGTCAAAAATACTATTTAATAGAATGACTAAGTCGGAAATCGTTTTGTCTGAAAGCCCTCCTTTGCCGTCGCAGCGCCCATTTTTTTCTCTGCTTTTCAAGAATTTCTCCATACTGTCTGGCATAATTTCTCTTAATGGCAGATTCCCTAATTCCGGCAATAACTGGGCATTGACGATTCTCACATAGGTGGAATAGGTTGACTGCTTGACTTTGCTTTTTTGCAGAGCCAGCCATTGGTTGATATAAAGTTTAAAAGGTGCCGCTTCAATATAATATTCGGCATTGCTTTTTTCACTTTCAGGATGCGTCAACAGGTATTCCTGCCGTTTTGACCTAACCTCCTTATAGGATTTTCCATAGATAGAATGGTATTTTCGCTTTCCATCCAAAGAATAGCCAACCAATACTCTCGCTTCCCAGCGGTTGTCTTTTCTTTTGTAAATGTTTTCGCCTTTTCTTGACACAATAAAACCTCCCGTTTCTTTATAACTATACAAGAATTTTGACGGTCTAAAAAATTGAATAATTAAATTTACTGTAAAATTTTAGTATTTTTATACTAAAAATTGTTAATAGGGAGGAAAAACAAAATTCTATGAATAGAAACTGTAGAGGCTGTAACTCATGTAACATTGGATTGCATGTTTGTAAAAATTATGTTATACTAAAAGCAATAATTTGAGAATTATTATACTAGCAATAAGCGTAAAATACATAAAATGAGATGAAATGAATGAAAAAATATCCTGCATGCTTTCCAGAAAATTTTGAAACAGATATCTTGCCAAAAGAGGCAAAAGAAGAAAATAAATTTGTATATAGAGTTATAAAGAATGGAACAATTAACAGGGAGAGTTTCATAGGCACATATGAAGAAATCCAACGTGGACTAATACCGTGAGACACCATCCAAAGGCATCTATAGCAAAAGGGGAGACAGAAGGTTCTTGTGGACCATGTCAATTGACATCAGAAAGAGAGCCAAGAACGGATACACATGTAGATTGGTGGGTATATGAAGAATCGGAACCGCAGGAATATTTCAAAGAGGTAGATGGAAATGAAAAATAATATATATTTTGAAAACGTTACACAGGCAGGAACATTATTTTTAGACTATGTTTTTTATGAATTTGAAATGGAGCCTATAGTGTTTACTTGCGTTGATAAAGAAAAAAATTTGTATTTATGTCTCTGTTCCGAGATTCGGTATGAGCAAAAGTGGATTATTTCCAGATGTAATGTGCATACATTAAAAGCACTTATCAATGAAGAAATAGACATCGCATCTGCACTTTGCCTTTCTAAAACATTGGTTGTTGCAACCATGGATATTCATGGAAAAGAAAAAAGCTCTGTGATTGATACTGAGGCTGTTGATAAATTGGATTTGCCAAAATCCGGAACTTTTATACGTTGTGATAAAGAAACAGCTTATAACTATTTATGGAATAAAGAATATGAAGTATTGTTGGCAAAATTAGACAAAGCAATAGATTACACTCCTATTTTAGATAAAATAACAGAGTCGTATAGTTTAATTATCAATACGCCAATAAATACACTTAATACACAGATGAAATCATATGTCAACTCCATAAATATAAATATGGTTGAAACATTAAATAGGTTTAGTGAATCATTAAGGAAAACAATGACAATAAATTCTGGGTATAATATTATCCGTAAAGAAAAATATAATGAAATGACAGACAATATGGATATAAGTGACACAAATAATGATGACTATGCTAAAGCAGCATAAATTGAAAGAAGGAATATAGCATATGAAGCCAAGCAAATTTCAGTTTGTAAATCCGTATTTAGTAGAATTGCATTTTGAAATAAGGCTACCGCAATCCCACTGGCTTTAGACGGTGGGTTAAGGTTGCCAAAA
>NZ_LNAM01000214.1 GCF_001461035.1 Acetivibrio ethanolgignens
GAGCAGATGTAAGAGTTGGAAGTTGCAAATGTCTGCTTAATCAGCAGACACTAATTACAGTAAAAAATACATAGAAAAGTATTTGCAGGAATTATGATTGTGGATACTCTGAAAGAAATAGCCGCTTATATAGGAATAAATTCTAAGAAGGCGATGATTACTGTAGAATTTTATATTTTTGTAGAGAATATTATTTATGAAGTATTATTACCGTCTGAAATGTGTGCGACAGGCATTTCTAGATTTTATGGAATTCAATTCAGTGTTTATTGAATTACCAGTGCATGAAGCAAAAGCAGTCAACGAAAATACTATCATTTCTACAGTAGCTGCCATTATGCGTGGAGCCAACTGTAAAACAAATTGTATTTTAAATGGAAATCCACTATACTAAAGGAAGGATGATTAGTATAATGGATTTTTGTTATAATAGGGTTTTATAGGTGGGAGGTTATCATGGCAAGGACAGTTGGGATTGGAATACAGGATTTTGAACAAATTATTACAAATCATTGTTTTTATGTAGATAAGACAGATTTTATCCGGGAGTGGTGGGAAAGCAAGGATAGTGTGACACTGATTACCCGTCCTCGCCGGTTTGGAAAGACGTTGAATATTAATATGCTGGAACACTTTTTTTCGATAGAGCATGCCGGGAGAGAGGATTTGTTTGAGGGACTTTCTATCTGGCAAGAGGAGAAATATCGGAAGATGCAGGGGACATATCCTGTGATTAGTCTGTCCTTCGCAAATGTTAAGGAGCACAATTATGAGGATGCCAGAGAGAAAATCTGTCAGCTTTTGATTAATCTTTATGTGAAATATTCTTTTATTTGGGAAAGCGAGATTTTTACAGAAAAGGACAGGGAATATTATGATCGTGTTTCTGTTGGTATGAGTGACAGTACAGCGACGATGGCATTATATCAGTTATCTGAATATCTGCATCGATATTATGGAAAAAAGGTACTTATTCTTCTTGATGAGTATGACACTCCAATGCAGGAGGCATATGTAAACGGCTACTGGGAGGAGCTGGTATACTTTACAAGAAGTATGTTTAACTCTGCCTTTAAGACGAATCCTTATCTGGAGCGTGGGATGATGACCGGTATCACAAGGGTTAGTAAGGAGTCGATTTTTTCAGATTTGAATAATTTAAAGGTAATAACAACGACTTCGGATAGATATGCGACGGCCTTTGGTTTTACCGAGCAGGAGGTTTTTGCAGCCTTAGAGGAATTTGGGTATGCAAAAGAGAAAAAAGAGATAAAGCGGTGGTATGATGGCTTTATTTTTGGGGAACATGCAGATATTTATAATCCATGGTCGATATTAAATTTTCTGGATACAGGAAAGTTGGATACCTACTGGGCAAATACCAGTGCAAACAGTCTGGTAGGGAAGCTAATCCGGCAGGGAAGCCGGCGGATTAAAATTACCTTTGAGGAGCTTTTAAAGGGCAATGTAATCAGCCATCCAATTGATGAGCAAATAGTATATAACCAGCTGGACAATAATGAGGAGGCTATCTGGAGTCTGCTTCTGGCCAGTGGTTACCTCAAAGTGCTAAGGCATGATGAACAGCCAGAGCTTTGGGAAGGGGATAGGGAGGTCATGTATGACCTGGCCCTTACAAACTATGAGGTTTATCTGATGTTCCGCGGCATGGTGCAAAGCTGGTTTACCAGAACTGGGGCGGATTATAATGATTTTGTGGAAGCTTTGCTTTTAGGAGATACCGAGGCTATGAATGAGTATATGAATCGTGTGACAGTACAGATATTCAGCTATTTTGACACGGGAAAGAAACCTTTTTCAGAGCCGGAGCGTTTTTACCATGGCTTTGTGTTGGGCCTGATGGTGGAACTGAGTGAGGAATATGTGATAACGTCGAACCGGGAAAGCGGCTTTGGCCGATACGATATTATGATAGAGGCAAAGGATAAGGGGAAAGAGGGATTTATTTTGGAGTTTAAGGTGCATAATCCGAGAAGGGAAGAGTCGCTGGAGGATACTGTTGAGTCAGCTCTTACCCAGATAGAGGAAAAGCAATATGTGGCGGCTTTGGCAGCCCGGGGGATTGCAGAGGATAAGATTAAAAAATATGGTTTTGCCTTTAAAGGGAAAAGGGTATTGATTGGAGAAAAATATGAATAATATGATAACAACCATTATTTTTGACATTGGAAATGTTTTAGTAGACTTTTGCTGGGAGCCATATTTTAAAAGCTTTGGATTTTCTGAGGAAATATTTGAAAGGCTTTCGGAAGCTACCGTACACACCCCAGACTGGGCAGAACTGGACCGGGGTGTTTTGACAGAAGAAGAGGTAATACAGAGATTTATAAGGAGAGCTCCGGAGCTGGAAGTGGAAATCCGAAGAGTATTTGAGAATGTAAGTGGAATCCTTCACCTGAGAGACTATGCGGTTTCCTGGATACAAAGGCTTAAAAAAGAGGGCTATCGGGTTTTGGTACTGTCCAATTTTCCTGAAAAAATGCTGAGAGACTGTGCGGAGGATATGATTTTTTTGAAGGAAACAGACGGTGGAATCTTATCCTACCAGGAGAAGCTGATAAAGCCTATGCCGGCGATTTATTGGACTCTGCTTGATAGATACGGGCTGGAGGCTGAGGAATGTGTATTCATTGACGATACACCGGTTAATATTGAGGCAGCCAGGAGGCTGGGGATTCATGGGATTATTTTTGAAAGCCAGGATCAGGTGGAGAAAGAGCTTGCACAATTTTTTATTGACAGATTTGAAGTGCTGAAATTATAAAAGATATTATTTTTATGCCACAGTTTCACTTTCATAATCTTCATGGAGATATGGAAGGATTATTTGCTGTGGATGTAAAAAGTAGGCGTGATAAATGGAGAATTATTCTTTGCCCACTAGATGAAAAGGAAGAAGAATTTACGCCTTGCTATTGATGATAGTGGACTTACACAAGAAGATTTTGCAAAACGTTTAAATACGACACCTAAGAATTTGAGTATTTTGATAAGAGGTGAGCAAAGCCTGTCGATTGATATTGCTGCTAAGCTTTCTAGAATGCTTGGTACGACAGTTGCTTATTGGCTTAATCTTCAGCAGAATTATGATGCTATGCAGGCAGAGTTTATCTCTGATGAAGAACTGATAAGAGAGAGAAGTGTTTAAACTTATTGACTATAAATATTTTAAAGATAATTTTGGATTCCCTGATTTGTCAAGAAATATTGATGAACAAATTAAGTATGTGAGGGAATTTCTTGGTGTTTCTTCATTGAATGTGCTTAAAGAAGAGGACTTGGCGGTAAACTTCCGAAGTTATTCTGAAAATTTAAGTGAATCTAATATCATCAATGCAAATGTAATGGTACAAATTGCAATTAATAGAGCTTTAAAAACTGAAGCACCTAAATTCAATAAGAAAAAATTTGAGAATGCAATAGAATATGCATTGACGCAAACATGTAATCATGCTGGCTTTTTTCCATTGATTAAAAAGGCATTTCATGAAGCTGGCGTTGTTCTGGTAGTACTTCCGAATTTAAGTAAATCAGGTATTAATGGTGCGACAAAAAAAGTAGATGGAAAAATATGATGAATTCATTTAAGGAAAGTGTATTGTCGTCTAAATTAAGGCATAAATATAAAATTTCAATTGGAAAAAATCAAACTTCTTAAATCAGGGTATCAATAGAAAAAGGGGCAAATCGCCCCTTTTTTCTTTGATAGGAAAGCCTATTCTATTTCACCACTACTACCAGCTGCGTTCTTTGCAGCTCACTGCTTTTGTTATCTCCAATCTCATAATATTGAAGCGTAACGGTATAGGTTCCGGCAGCAGCAGTTTTGGCAGCTGCTGTGCTGGAATCCCAGTATCCGGCAGCCAGGATAATCTGGTTGTCCTCCGGGTAGATTTTGCGTGCCTTGGAGGATGCTTTTGCTGTTAAATCATCGCTGTGCCAGCCTGCATCGGACTGGACAGAGGCACTTTGGAGAGTAGCGTAGCCTGCAAAGATACCGTTGACATAGCGGGCCAGGCGGAGCTTAAAGCAAAGAGGCTCAGAGCCGGCAGTCAGAGTGCTGGTATCCAGGGCGATGGTATTTGTTTCTGGCAGATAAGTTTCAATGCCATTGGCTGGAACGGCCTGTACAGTCACCTGGAAGGAGGCTGTCAGCTGGCTGCCGCCAACGAGAAGCTTCAGTGTATAGGTGTAGGTGCCTGGCTGGGCACCCTGAGCCTGAAGCTTTATTTCTCCGGTAGAGCTGTCATAGCGGGCAAGGATGGCCTTGCCATCTTTTTCCTTAAGCTCGGCGATGGCAGAGGCTAGATTGACCGCATTGTGGTATTGGTCATAGGCTGTGACCTGTATGGAAGCACCATAGTCCTCCTCGGAGACGTTGGAGAGGGTGACATTGGACTTACTTAGGACTAGCTGGGCTGGTGAACGCCTTGGAAGTACGGTAACTATTACCTTGTAATAGACCTGTTTGTTATTGACGGTACAGGATACGCTAAGGGTTGCAGTACCAGCCTTTTTCCCTGTCAGCTTGCCATCACTCGTAATCGTTAAAATGCTGGTGTCCAGAGAAGAATAGTATGGATTTTTAAAGTCTACCGAAGCCTTATTTTCATCATAGAGCTCAAAATGAAAATAGGCTGTGTCACCCAGGTAAAAGCTTGTCTCGGAAACGGTACCTGATCTGTCAAAAACAGGATTTTCTGTAGTGCTGGTAATCATTGTACGGATACCGGAGGAGCCTTCGGCCACGCACATAATGTTGGCATTGACAGTAAAGGTTTCTTCAGAGGTATGGCAGGTCATGATAACAGAAGCATATTCACCGAGGGTGTTCATCTGAAGGCTGCCACTGGAGGTCAGATAGCCGTTTGGCACAACTCCGTCAAAGGAAACCATATGTTTATAAGCAGAGGTGACATCCACGCCATTTTGGTCGTATAGGATAAAATCAATATTTTTATAGGTGTTAGCAGGAACCTGGGTAGTCAGGATGACACCGGACACCGGCTGGCCGCTGCTGGCGGTAATAGTACTGACAGGAGAACCCTTGTAGCTGAGCTGGTAGACACCTTTATTTGTAAGACTATTGTAGGCTTTGATATAAGCTGTTTTCCCATCTTCAGATAAAGAAAGCTCCTTTAAGGAAACTAAAGAACCGGTGGAGCTTAAGCTGCTCGTACTGTCGGCAATGCCCAGATAGGACAGGCTGAAATCAGAGAGAACAAGCTCAGACTTCATATTTCCACTAAAAGAAACGGCAATTGTATCACGGGCAGTCTGCCGGGCAGATAGGAAGGTGCTGCCAACAGTAGCAGTGATTTTAGCAGTGGAAAGGATTTGGCTGCTTGCTCCATTTTTTGTATAGGCACAAATGGTAAAGCTTCCGTTGGTTGTCGGCGTCCAGATACCCTCTGAGGTAATCTGCCAGGAGCAGTCGCTGCCGGACTGGTCGGTAACGCTCCAGTACAGCTGGCTGGTTGCGTTGGAAGGAGAAATTGCGGCATCAAAATCATAGCTCTTACCGGTAGAAAGACTGGTAAGGCTGTCAGTTATTTTTGTAGTTTTAATGCGGAGGGAGGTAGAGCTGACCTTCAGGGTGACGCTGTCAGACAGCTTTTTCACAAGCTTATTGTTTTTATCGTACACCTTAGCGGTCAGAGTTACCTTTTTATTTTTTGCTGTCATGGAGCCAAGAGTATCTACGGTCACCTGATTAGAGATACGCCTGCCAGTCACAGGGGTGCTTTTTTTCTTAAAAGAAACATAGGAGGCCCCTGCTCCTGATTTACTCCATTTGACGGTATATCCCTTCTTCAGGTTCTTTATTGTATAGAGGTAGGTGCCATCCCCACTGCCGTTTTCATAGAGAGAGCTTCGTTTTGTTACAAAGGCTGGTGCTTCGGCTGCAGCAGCTTTTGTAGCAGGGAAAAGACTGGCAGTAGGAGCTGTCAGGGCTCCGGGAATCATTCCGCCTGCCAGTGAAAGAAACAATATGCTGGTGCTCAAAAGGTTCTTTAAGGAGTGTTTTTTCATAGAGCAATTCATCCTTTCCAAACAAAAAAATCATCTATCTCTATCATAGATGATTTTTTTGCTTCTGGCAATCAGATTAAGAATATTGTAACAATATTGTAAGGATTAGCGATCCCATTTATCACAGAGGGAGTTAATCTGGTCAGCAAATTTAGCCAAATCCTTGTTGGCACCGCCCTCGTTGTGGCGGATAACTGCCATAAGCCTCTGACCGGCAGCCACAAGCCGCTGGAAGACATCGGATACACGGCCGCTGTCCTTCTTTTTCTTCTCTACCGGGATGCGTAAGCCCTCTTTTATCCATGCGTTAGAGGCCAGGTCGAACTCTGCACCGCTGTAAGGAGCTGCGGTGTTATAGCCGTAGGTATCCTTTAAAAGGGTAGCAAAGGAATCACAGACGGTATCTTCTCCGTGGACGATAAATACCCGTTCTGGTTTTTTCTGAAAGCTTCTGAGCCAGTGAATCAGGCCTTCACGGTCTGCATGGCCGCTGATACCGTTAAGGCGGCGGATTTCGGCACGGACAGTAATTTCCTCACCAAAGAGATGGACAGTCTCGGCACCGTCCAGGAGGCTGCGGCCCAGACTTCCGACGGCCTGGTAGCCTACAAAGAGGATGGTACATTCCTCACGCCACAGGTTGTGCTTCAGGTGATGGCGGATACGGCCGGCCTCGCACATACCGGAGGCAGAGATGATAACCTTTGGTGTTGTATTAAAGTTAATCTGTTTCGATTCATCGCTGGTGATGGAGCTTTTTAAGCCCGGGAAGCCGATTGGATTGATGCCCTGGCGGACTAAAGCAAGGGCTTCCTCATCAAAGCAGCTGCTTTCGTTTCGGTTAAAAATTGTCGTAGCCTCGATAGCAAGCGGGCTGTCGACATAGACCTCAAAATTATCGTGCCCCTTTACCAGCTTTTGTTCCTTAATGGTACGAATGAAATACAAAAGCTCCTGGGTACGGCCAACGGCAAAGGAAGGGATGACGAGATTGCCGCCGCGGTCCATTGTCGTCTGGATAATCCCGGCAAGCTCCTTTACATAGTCAGGATGTTCACCGTGGCTACGGTCACCATAGGTAGATTCCATAACCACATAGTCTGCAGTATCGGTTGACTGCGGATTACGAAGGAGAGGCTGGTTATTATTTCCGATATCGCCGGAGAAAACAATTTTTTTCTCCTTGTCGGCCTCCTTCAGCCAAAATTCAATGCTGGCTGAGCCAAGGAGATGACCAATATCGGTAAACCGTGCTTCTACACCTTCGCAGATAGAGATACGGCTGCCATAAGGGCATGGAACGAAGTTTTTAATGACACCCATGGCGTCCTCCATCGTATAGAGCGGGACATAGTCCTCCGCACCGGAACGGCGGCCCTTACGGTTACGCCATTCTGCCTCTGCCATCTGGATATGGGCACTGTCACGGAGCATAACGTTACACAGGTCTGCTGTCGCTTCGGTACAAAAAATCTGTCCCCGGAAGCCTCTGGCATATAAAAGCGGCAGAAGACCAGAATGATCAATGTGTGCGTGAGTTAAAAATACATAGTCAATATCTGCTGCATTTTTTGGAATATCCTGATTTACCAGGGTGTCAATCCCCTGCTCCATACCGTAATCTACCAGTATATGCCTGTTATTCACCTCCATGTAATGACAGCTGCCTGTCACCTCATGGTCGGCCCCAACAAATACGAGCTTCATAAGCAACGCCTCCTAAAATTTTCTTATCTCTATTTTACCACAAACAGGAGGCTTTCGTCTATGATTATTTACGGTTTGCCGGCTCAATACTGATAGATTTCCCTTTAATCGAAGCATGCTTCATCGCCTGGATGACTTCGGAGGCATATTCCTTTGGAACCTCGACAAAGGTGTATTTATCGTACATATCAATAGTGCCTACCAGCTTACCTGGAATACCACTTTCCCCGGCAATGGCACCTAAGATATCTCCAGGCTTCACCTTCTGCTTTTTACCAATGTTGATGAATAGGCGAACCATGCCGTATTCAGCACCGGTATTTTCAAAATCATCTGCCGTTATCTGGGATGGGTCATGGTCATCACCCATAGCCATTTTAAGGAAGGCAGCAGCGACATCTAAGGAGGTGTAATCCTCTTCATTTACCTTGGCTTCAATCATATCAATAAATGGTTTTAAATCCACATTTTCGATAATATCATTGACCTGACCAAGAATTTTTTCTGCAATAATGCTGCTGACATCATCAAGAGTGGGGATTGGCCTGGCGATAATCTTGGTTTTGCAATGTCGCTGGATGTCCTTCAGCTTGTAGACCTCCTTGCCGACAACGAAGGTAAATGCCATACCAGCTCTGCCTGCACGGCCGGTCCGGCCAATACGGTGAACGTAATATTCGTCCTCCTGAGGCAGGTCGTAGTTAAATACGGCTTCTACATCATCTACATCAATTCCACGGGCGGCTACATCGGTAGCGACTAAAATATCGGTTTTTCCATCCCGGAACTTTTTCATAACCCGGTCACGCTGCTGCTGCTTCATATCGCCGTGGAGCCCCTCGGCAAAATAGCCTCTGGCCTGAAGTCGGTCTACCAGCTCGTCTACTCCTTTTTTTGTGTTGCAGAAAATCAGGGACAGCTTTGGTGAATACATATCCAGAAGTCGTGTCAGAGCTTCTTCCTTATTTCTCTTTTTTACTTCATAGTAATATTGCTCAATCTTTGGAACAGTCAGCTCCTTTTTTACAACCCGTATGATCTCTGCGTTTTTCTGGTATTTTTTTGTAATATCCAGAATCGGTTTCGGCATAGTAGCGGAGAATAAAACGGTCTGGCGTTCTTCCGGCATATCATTTAAAATGGTTTCAATGTCCTCGCGGAAGCCCATATTAAGCATTTCATCAGCCTCATCAAGAACAATCATTTTTACGTCTGGAAGCTTCAGGGTATGACGACGCATGTGGTCCATGACGCGGCCTGGAGTTCCGATGACAATTTGGATGCCTGATTTCAGGGAACGAATCTGATTGGAGATATTTTGTCCTCCGTAGATAGGTAAAACCTTGATTCCATGCATGAATTTTGCGAGAGAACGGATTTCATCAGCTACCTGGATGGCAAGCTCTCTGGTAGGACACAGGACAACTGCCTGCAAATGCCTGTTTTTAGGATCTATCTTTTGCAGAAGCGGGATGCCGAAGGCGGCGGTTTTTCCGGTTCCTGTCTGTGCCTGGCCGATAACGTCACAACCTTCCATGACTACCGGAATAGCCCGTGCCTGGATAGGAGAGGCGGCTTCAAAGCCCATTTCTTCTACTGCCCGCAGGATTCTGGTGTCTAAGTTCAATTCTTCAAATGTAATTGTTTCCATAAAAGTCCTTTCTTATTTGTTAAACGGTAACTTGTGCAGTATACCGTATCAGAATGGGAATTGTCAAGGAAAAGCATTGAAACTGGGGAAACAATTTGTTAAACTATATATTAAGGAGGCTGGGGAATGAGTGACTTAGTTTTACAGGGAAATTTAAAACGTCTGCGAAAATACAATGGATATACCCAGAAACAGTTAGGTGATTATCTGGGAATTACAAGACAGGCATATACTCATTATGAGTTGGGGGATCGTGTTCCGAATTACGTTGTGCTGGCGAAGCTTGCGGAGTTTTATAAGGTTAGTGTTGATGAGCTTCTGTCATCGGAGGAGGAAACCAGCAGGCTGAAAAAGGAAGAAATGGAGTCTCCATACCGTTATTTGCCGGAGAGGGAACGTCGCTTGATAGAGATGCTTCACGAATTGTCAGAGGAGGAACAGGAGGATCTGATTATCTATCTGAAGCGAAAGGTTGGTAGAAATAAAGAAAGAGAGGATAGGAAGAGTGGAAGAAGTAATGAAATGGAAGGAAAAGGGAGAAGCTCTGTTAAAAAGCGGTGATGCGAGGGAGGCTTACCGTGCTTATGCAGAGGCTATTTATCTGACCGAGAAGAGAAATGTAGGGAAAGCACTGAATGATATTGATGCCTGGATTGAGGAAATTTACGAAAATCCGGAATATGACAGGGAAAGCCTGGGCGTGATGGAGCTGATTCGTAATCTGTATCTTCATAAGGCTAAGATATATGGAAGGATTGACCACTATACCGAGTCCCAAAAGGCTCTGGCGTTAGCCGGATATGAGTATACCGGGGCTGGCATATCCTCAAAAATCTTAAGATATATTGAAGAAATTGAAAAAAGAAGGAACGACACAAATTTAAGGGAGAAAGAATGAAATATATTAAAACATTTCTTGCAGAAACCGTAATTATTATCCTGAATCCGTGAAGTTCACCCTTTTTTACAACCAACTCCTAAAATGGAACTGATTGAC
>NZ_LNAM01000215.1 GCF_001461035.1 Acetivibrio ethanolgignens
TATTAGGATTATCTCATAAAAAGGTGATGCATAGGAACGGTAGGTTATTCATCGCTTACTATAATATAGTAAAGTACCCAACTAATAAATAAATTTGAGGCAATTAAATAGAGGTGGACAAATGCTTCGTGAAAACGATATTAAAAATGTGAGAAAGCTGTTCAATCGGCATCACTATGTAATGACTACTGCCGAGCTTCTTGAAGCTAAGCTATACTATGCAGACATTAAACGACTTTTAGATGAGGGTTTTATTGAAAGAATAAGACGAGGTTATTATCACTGGATTGAAAATTGCGAAGCCAAAGAAATAGCTATCATTAATAGTTTGTTTCCCGATGCTGTTCTTTGTATGGAAACTGCTCTATTCTATTATGAATACAGTGATAGAACCCCCGCTGAGTGGAATTTTGCCATAGACAGGAATGTTTCAAAATTACGAACCAATATAGAGTACCCATTCATTAAAGCATATCGCCTTGAGTCCGATTTGGTTACGCTTGGTGAAACAACAGGTGAGATTGATTTTTCAAAAGTGCGAATTTATGACCGTGACCGAACAATTTGTGATGTTCTGAAAAATATGAATAAAATGGATAAAGAAATTTTCAATAAAGCAATACAAGGGTATGTTAATGACCCGAAAAAGAATATACCAAACTTGATGATGTATGCAAAAAAACTGCGTGTGCAGAAAAAGGTTAAAGAATTGGTTGGAGTGTGGTTGTAATGGCAGATATTGCAGCTTCCGTTCTGGCAAAGCTGAGAAATAAAGCAAAAGCTTCTGGTATCAGCTACCAGCAATGCTTGCAGCTTTTTGTGCAGGAAGAATTTTTGAGAAAGCTATCAAAATTTGAAAGTAGAGCAACAATTGATGTCGATTTCCTGCTTCGTGGATACTCTAATACAATAGATGATGTAAAAGAGTTGATTTGTAAAATCATCGCCACACCGACTGGTAACGATTATATAGAAATGCGAGCAAAAGGCTTTGAAAAGATTTCTCCGCAAAGAAAATATCACGGTATCAGTACATAGATTATTGCTCAAATAAAAAATGTGCGTGTGCCGTTCAATGTTGATATAGGTGTGGGCGATATTATAGTCCCCCGTGCCGAAGAACGCACAATCAACACTCAGCTTCCTGACTTTGAAGCACCCGTAATAAAACTTATTCCCTTGAAAGCACTATTGCCGAGAAGTTTGATGCCATACTGCAACGCTTTGAGTTGACAGGCAGAAATCCAGACTTTCCTCGAGCCTGTGTTTGATGCGATTGTGAATGAGAAAGAATGGCAAAAACAGTGGAACTTTATTATGAAATGGAATAAAAATGAAAGGAGTCCCAAATTATGAGTAGCGTACTTACTGTTGAACAGCGTGAGCAAGCAGGTTCTGACTCCTATAATAGATTTGAATATCAAGTTCATTGACAACTAACAATTTATGAATCTCAAACTATGGGTAAATTTTTCTATATCTGTTGACTTCGTTGTATGAAATGAGTATAATATGGTTAGAATATTACTATCGCAACTATTTTAAGGAGGTGCAAATATGAATATTCGTCCATCAGCAGCAATCCGCCAGAACTACAACGAGATTGCAGATATGTGCCGAAAAACGGCAGAGCCGATATTCCTTACAAAGAACGGTGAAGGAGATTTGGTTGTTATGGATATTGAAACTTATAGCCGTCGGGAAAAAATGCTGAAGCTAAGAGAAGAACTGCTTGCTGTCGAAGAAGATAAAATGGCAGGAAGAAACGGATGCACTCTTGATGAACTCAATGCTTACCTTGACGATGTAATCGCAGAGGTATAAGCCTATGTCAGATAAAAAATATAAAGTCATTGTTTCCGACAGGGCAAAGCGAATGTTGGGAACACACATCCGTTTTATGGCACAGGCTAATAAAGATGCTGCCAAAGCGAAAAAGAAAGAGCTTATGGAAGGAATGCGTTCTTTAGAACATATGCCGCAGCGTTTTCCATTTTTTGAAGAAGCGTATATACCGACGAATAAATATCATAAGATGTTTGTTGCAAAGTGGTATCTCGTTCTTTACCAAATCCAAGATGATATGGTTTATGTGGATTATATCCTTGACTGCCGTAAAGATTACAGTTGGCTTATTCGTTAAAACAGAATATCAAATACACAAATCGTTACTTCACAGCAGGTGGCGATTTTTTTGTACTCAAAAAGGAGGTGCTATATTGGAAGTCAAGATAAATAAGGAAAGGGCATTTTGTATTTCCTGCAGGTTCTGGTGGTATGGTCAATTCCAATGTGTTACATATGACAAAACCACAAACAGAGAATAAAAAAATGCTCAGTTTCTTCATATATTTGATACTTCAATTATTGCAGGAGAACACGGTAGTAGAATTGAACAAAATAACAAACAGGAGTTTGGATATGAAATGAGACTACGAGAAGCTTTGTCTGAGATATGGCTCGATTTATTTGAACTGTCACGTCCAGTACTGGAACAAAAGAAAGAGCCTGATAAAGCGAATGATACAATGAAATTGATGATGATATATATTCATGAGCATTATGCAGAGAAAATTTCAATCTCAGAACTTGCTACATCTGCTTTTTTGAGCGAGCGGGAGTGTTTCCGTATATTCCATGATTGTTTGCACATGACACCGATGGAGTATGTGAAAAATTATCGGTTACAAATAGCTTGCAAAATGTTGGCAAAAGGACAAGAAAAAATTTCTTTTATCAGCCATGCTTGTAGATTGGGAAATAGCAGTTTTTTTGGAAAAATCTTTCGTGAGCATAGGGGTGTACTTCCTCACAATACCGTCATAAATGGCAGTAATAAAGATATTTTTGCGAAAATGCTGCACTATAATACTAATTATCATAGCTTAATTTGCTGTCAGAGGTGATAGAGAATAGTTTTCATAGGAGGATTTTATGAAGTATAAAGAAACGGATTTTTTAGAAACTGCAAAGCAGGATACTTTAGATGTTATTGCACGAGCAAGAAAATTGACTACGGATGGAAGAGCCTATGATTTTCACTGAAAAAATATCAATTTTATGAGGACATAGAGTTGATTCGTTCTTTGGCTTATGGTAGAATATGGTTGTACTAAAAACTATGAACCATTGTGGAGGAAGAAGAATGAAAAAGAGAAGAGTATTAAATTTTGCACTTGTCTTTATGCTCGTATGTAGCTTTTTGCTTGGAGATCCAGCAAAGCTTGTAGCTGCAAAAGCGGATAGTGGAAAGACAATTCAGGTAACCAAAAAAGATGTAAAAATGGAAAAGTCACGATAAAAAATAAAAATGTAAAAACCATCGTAGTCAAAAAGAGTGTTAAGGATGCGACAATACAGCTTTCAAACGCGAAGGTGTCCAATGGTATCGTTTTTGAAAAAGGAAAATATACATTGACGTCAACCAAATCAGAAGTTGGCAGCATTTCGATTGCTGAGAAAAATACCAAGTTCACATTGTCTCAAAAATCTGATCTGAACAAGAAAAATCTGACCATAAAAGCAGAGGATTCCGGACAGGGGAATCTGTATTTCCCGGGCTATGAGAAAAAGCTTACTTTAGATCTGGGGAAAAAGTCCGATGTCAAAATTACAATTGGAACTCAGAACAAGGCAGAGATGGTAGTGAAAGAGGCAGATGCCACTGCCAAATTGAGTGTCGTGGGCAAGGATTCCGATGCAGCCATCAAGAAGATAGTTCTGAACAAGCCGGTTTCCCTCTCTGTGGACGCGAATACGGAATTGCTCCAGATAAAAGAAGGTGCAAAGAAGGCAGTTGTGACGATCAACAATAAGGTCGAGAAGATCCAGAACAAATTCAATGCCACCATTGAGGACAACACAGAAAAAGACAAGGCGGAAGAAGAGACAGAAAAGGAAGAGGATGCAAAAAAAGAAGAGTCAAAGGAGCCTTCTGCACCAGAAAATGGTGGAGCTGCTTCAGGCGGCGGTTCCTCCTCAGGCGGCGGTTCCTCCTCAGGCGGCGGTTCCTCCTCAGGCGGCGGCTCTAACACCGGAGGCGGCTCTTCCGATTCCGGAAGCTCCAGTATCGCGGTAGAGTCCCTGCAATTAAATGGGAATGCAAATATCAGCACAGACGATGGCCTTGCAGAGATTTCAGTGCAGTATTCTCCGGCAAATGCCAGCAGCAGGGAAGTTGAGTGGAGAGTCATAAGCGGAGGAGAACAGGCAAAGATTATTTCTTCGGATAACAACAAGGCAGTTGTACAGGCCTTGGATAACGGGCAATATACCTTGCGTGCAGCAGTCAGGAATAACCCTGCTGTTTTTGCGGAGATTTCCGGGAAGACAGAGAACCAGAAGGTTTCTCTAGCAAAGGGCAGTATGGGAACTGCAGGAGATGGTGAAATATCAGGCTTAGCATCGGGATATGGATACATATTGGCAGGTGAGGGAGAGTATTTTTCTGTAGCAAGCACCGGACTGTTTCTTGCGGCCTGCCAGACAGAGGAGGAAGCCATAGGAAGGGTTGGACTTTTAACTGGCAATTCTATTCTGAAAGTGGACAATGCAAAAGTTTTTCGGGTGATTCAAATTGATCTGGACCGTTTCTTGAGGAAACAGTATGAGATTTATATGGCGATTGAAGAAAAGGATTTGACGATTTCGAATTTCATAGAAATTGGCAATATGGCTCATGACCTGGGAGTAGCGGTGGAGAAGAAGGAAATGGAGAGCGCGGATGGCGCAGAAAAAACCAATGGAAGAATATGTCAAAAAAAATCGAGGAGAAAGAAAATAGCCTCCGGAAGAAATATGATGAGCTTGCAGCTGAATCTATGAAAGTTAAAGCAGAATTGGAGGTCATCTATGATAGGATAAAGAAAGATATAGAACCAGAGGAAGCGAAAGAGATATTAGCCCGGATAGATGCAAAGAAGGAGGAGCTTTCACTTTCGGTGGCTTGGATTAAAGAATACATTGAGGGATACAAAGAGCTACAATACCAGATCTTGAAAAAGGACTTAGAAGACTTTGAAGAAATTTCTAATTACCATATTAAGGTCGAATTAGACGAAAAAGGGATTGCATCCATTGAACCAGTAGTTCAAGGTTTGGTGGTTGACCTGATAAAAAAAGGGAATGAGGCAGATCAAAATAAGGTAGTAACAAGTAAAAGCTTGCCAGAAGGAACCAGTCAGGTATCCATGCTGCAAGAGATGAGAAACAGTGGAGTTGGCAATTATTTTGTCAGAGTTCGAAAAGATCAAAAAGTCTTTGTTCTTTTGAAGGATTTTGAGGTTGCGTCCAATGTTCAGGAAGTAAAGAAGCTGGAGAGTAATTTTGAACATCTTAGATTAGAAGGGAAGGACTTTCAGGTAAAAGAGAATTCAAAGAATATAAGGATTGATTTTGATAAAGGAACTATAGAATGGGACGAGGTGGAGCATGCGGATTTTTATGATGTGTATGGGGAATTCTCTTTTCCTAGTATAACATCCTACATGGGAAAATATTATTTAAATCCGACTAATTCATCAGACCATCATGATATCAGCAATATTGAAAATGAAAATACCTATTCTTCTCTTGGTATGAAGGACGAATACAGAAGTGTGAGAACGTGGGAACAGACAGGTAATAGACAGCTCTGCACAGGAAATTTAACAGAAACAAAGCTGGCTTTAAAGGAGTTGATAATATGTTGGAGCGATTATAGTGACTCTCTTGAGAAGGCTTTGGCTGATATGGGAGCTATCAAAATACGCATTGTTCCTAGAAGCGTAGACGGGTTATATATAAGTGACCTCAAGAGTGTATATAATGGCAATGAGCTTAAAGGAGAAAATATATTCATTACTGATTTTAAAGTAAAAGCCTACTTATCCAAATTTTTAGGGCTAGATTTTCCTCTGGAGCCTTAGAAACAATAAGCCGGAAGCATTCAAGGTAAAATGCTTCCAGAAAAATAAAAAGATTTTTGAAAAAAGGAGAATAATATCATGAAGAGAAAACAAGTGATGGCAATGCTGCTGGCACTTTCGATGGCAGCAGCAAATGGCATGACAGCACCTGTGGATGCACATGCAAAGATTGTATTCGAAGGCACTGTGGCAGAAAATCCTACGACAGAAAATCAAGAGACAACAGTAAAGCTGCTAGCCAGTGTAAAGAATACAGATGTAATCTACATAAGTGCGGAGGAGGCGAAAGAGGGTAAAACAATCAAGGTAGCTCCGGACGGCAATGAATTTGAAAAGATAATGATTAAGCCTGCAGGGCAGCAACCAAGCAAGGCAAGTGAATTCACATTGACATCTGTGAAGCTTGACAAGGCTTCATTCCAGAATAGCAAAGAGGTTAATTTGCTTTTGCTGAAAAAAGGTGTTGAAGATGATGTTGATCCAGTACTGTCACCAGAAAAGGTCATGATTCAGATTACCGTCAGACTTGATGACGCAGTGCCAACGCTTACTGATATTACCGCAGGTGATAATTCTGCAAAGGACGCGGCAGTATTTGCACCGGAGGAAAATCCGACCTTGAAGCTTACAGCAGCAGATGCCGAAAGTGGAATAGAGAGCATTTCCTATGGGGTTGGGGCAAATGAAATAACAGGGCAAGAAGAACTGAAAAAACAGGAGTACAAGCCGTATGATATGGTTAATGGCGTTACTCTGCCGCTGAAGAATAAAGAATCCGCCTATGTATATGTGAAGCTTGTGGATAAGGTGGGAAATAAGACCTATGCCTGCTCAAAAAAGATTACGGTAGATAGTGCTGCCCCTGACTTCACCTTGTCTGCTGCACCGAACAAGGATGCTGGTGGTGCGACAGTGATTGATAGCAATACGAATACATTTAATGTTGATAAGGGTGCTGTCAAGATCTCCATTGACTGTAAAGGTCTGGATAATAAGGAGGATGAAATCACATCTGTTGCAGTCAATGGAAAGGTTGATGATGCTGCAACAGAGTTCGATAAAAAGAATAAATACGGATTCACTGATGAAGCCGGAGAATATAAAATTGATGTTACAGTTACACATAGATTTAATAATAAGAGTACTACCAAGTCGATTACTATACGTAATTATAAAGCAGTGAATGTAGAGGCAAAAAATTTGGTTACAAAAACCTATGGCGAATCCTTAGAGGCCAAAGAGTTATATGGGATTGTTCCTGCTGATGGGACAGATTATCAATATAAAGATAATGGAGCAGCCACTACCCTATACATTGCAAGCGACGAAAACGATGTTAATGCTGTAAAAGGTTCCTTTGAAAATGCGACTCTGGGTCTTCCAAAGGATGCAGGAAGTTATTGGGTAAAGATAACCCTGCCTGGCCAGGGATACTTTTTGGAGAACAGTGCCTACAGCAAAGTGGTAATAAATCAGAAGGATCGGGAGGACGTTACATATAACGGCTATGTGGTGATGCAGGGCGGCGATCAGACCGGAAAGACCATTGATTTGACTGATGCCCTTGCAAAGTATCAGCCGAAAGGGGGGGCTCCGTTAAAATATAAAATAGGTGATCACTATTTTAATGATGTTGATGCACGGGTTGACGAAAAGGGTTCTGTTACCATACAAAGTAATAAGCCTGTAAATCAGGACAGTTCTATCGCAATTCCTGTGGTCGTGACGGGCTTTAAGAACTATAAAGAGATCCGGGTAGAGATATCTGTTATGCTAACGAAGAATCCGCCTGTTCCGGTGGAGATTATTGGTGCCAATGATAAGATTTATGATGGTTTGGAGCAGACAAAAGCTTCCTTTATCTATAAAGTGGATGGTAAAGAAGTGGTAGGGGACAATGGAGCTACTATTGAAATCATAAAACAAGAGGAAAATGAAGAAAAACGTGTAGATAAGATTGATGGCATCGGCACTTACGAAGTTAAACTTACATATAATGACAAATCCAATATCGGTTATGATAAGAAGACCTTTAAGGTTTCCAAGCGTCCTCTTACAGTCTCTTTTGCAGACACTACGGTGACGGAGTCAACAGCACCAGAACAGGTGGTTTATCCGACTGCTCCGACCTACGAAGGACTGCTTCAGGGACAGAAAGTAACCTTTAATGCTGTCAAGTTGTCTTCTGAGTACACTGCAAATGCAAAGGCGGGAGAGCGTTTCCTTTATAAGGATTGTCCGAAGAGCACAGACATTAGGTTAACAAAAGAAGATGGAACAGATGTCACAGAAAACTATGACATTACAGTGAAAAACGGCTCTGTGATTGTAACAGTAGTTCTTCCTTTCGTGCCAAGCTATCCTTCTGGTTCCGGCGGCACGACAACTACCGATCAGAAGAAGGAAGATACAAAGACCGAACATAAAGGGGAAACAAATCCAACAGACAAGAAGACCGGTACAGTCCAAGTTACGACCAATGAGAAAGGCGAGAAGGTTGCTGTGGGCGAAGACGGTGGTTTGGTCAAAAATGATGTCGTAAAAGTTGACGGCGCAAAGTATATCACAGACAAGAATGGAGTTATCCTTAGTAAAAGTTTTGCAAAGACTCCATCAGGAGATTTGGTATATGCAGGAAGCGACGGTAAGCTCAAGATAGGACAGACCTTTACAGTCGGCGGAAAGAAATACGTGGCTACAAAGTCCGGTGCTCTTGTGGTGAAAGCCTTTACAAAGAATGTAAAGGGTAATACCGTATATTGTGGCAAGAACGGGGCTATTGTCACAAACAAGGCATTTAAAGTGGACGGTAAGACTTACGTGGCTACAAAGTCCGGCGCCCTTGTGGTGAAAGCCTTTACAAAGGATGCAAAAGGTAATACCGTATATTGTGGCAAGAACGGAGCTGTTGTCACAAACAAGGCTTTTAAAGTAAAGGGTAAGACTTATGTGGCTGCAAAGTCCGGAGCACTGGTTAAGAGTGCATGGATAAAGATTGGAAATGTGGAATATTATTGCAACAAGAATGGTGTTGTCACCAAGACGAAAAAAGTAAACTAATGCCCAAATGATAAGGGTGGTCAACTAAGTAAAAGCAAAGAGATAGCTATGAGTATGGTAACATTTGCTCATAGCTGTCTTTTTTCATTTGATAGAAAAGTTCGTCCTATCGAATAAAAAACGCTTCGCTAAGGATTGCACTGCAGCGGTGGGCGTAATCAATGGAGAGACATTGAAGCAAAGGCTTGAAAGTTGGTGCAATCCTGCTCTTTTTTTGATATAATTACATTATCTAAAGTTGTATAGGTATAGGGTGAAAAAATGAAAATAACGGTATTATGTGTTGGTAAGATAAGGGAACGTTATTTTACTGACGGAATTAAGGAATATGAAAAAAGACTTTCCCGCTATTGCAGGCTGGAAATAATAGAGGTAGCAGATGAAAAAACGCCGGATTCGGCCAGTGAGACAGAGGAGCTTATCATCAAGGGAAAAGAGGCTGAGCGGATGAAAAAATACATTCGAGAGGATGCCTATGTAATTGCACTGGCGATTGAAGGGAAACAGCTGGACTCAGTAGAGCTTTCTGAAAAAATAGAAAAATTGGGCATCTGCGGAACCAGTCATATCATTTTTTTGATTGGTGGTTCGCTGGGATTAGATGCTGAGCTTTTAAAGCATGCAGATTATCTGTTGAGCTTCTCTAAAATGACCTTCCCCCATCAGATGATGCGGATGATTCTCTTAGAGCAGATATACAGAAGCTACCGTATTATGAAGGGGGAACCGTATCATAAATAGAAAAGATGCAAATGCTTTTTAAGCTGTAGCGTATTTTGGTTTAATTGATATTGTAAAAGGAGAGTGAATGCTCATTGGTCAGGAGCTCCCAGATAGGTAATACAGTCTGCTTCGGTTTATTGATAAGAGCAATTAAAAAGCAAGCATAGCCCTTCATTTTTTCTTCTAAAACAGCGGAGTTATTCGTGCTGTTTTCAAAAATCATAGTCCAGCCATAAGGGATATCCCTAGTCTGCAGCTCATTTTTAAACATCATTCCTCCACCGGAGCGATGAAATTTTCTAAAGCGTTTACCATTTTTGGATGGCGGATTACAAAGTGTATGACCGGTGCTTTGGCTTTAGACAAACGTACACATTTTCCTTCAATAATGTGGATCTGAATATTGCGGAAGGTCTGCCTGGCTGTTGGGCGAACACGATAATGGGGATGCGAATTCATCAAAGACGAACGCATGTTCTAAGACCTTTTCTATGAGGCTGCGTTGGTTTTCGGCGTACTGTAGCAGTGCCTTTTTTTTGTCAAACCGCAGATTATCTCGGGCGATTTCCGCAGATTATTTCAGACGGAAACACC
>NZ_LNAM01000216.1 GCF_001461035.1 Acetivibrio ethanolgignens
ATTTTTTTCTCAACCTTCTTTCTTGGAATTCCCTATATTTGAATTATACAGGAAGCTCCATTAGTATTCATCTCTAAAATGCTCCAAGTATTCATCTACTATTTCCGTATTTACAAGTACAGTTCCACCTATTCGATATATGGCACCTGATTCCCTTGCTATTTTTCTAAAACTATTGATTCCTATGGAATATAAAATAGCGCCCTCATCATAACGAACGAATTTCTTTCGCCCGTCCCTTATAAGTGCTTTCTGTATCAGCTTTCCTTCTGTGATAACCCATTGTCTTCTTCACTTCCTCTACAATTTTTTTCAAGATAATTCTCAAGCTTATCCAAATCTACAATTACTGTTTTTCTGATTTTCCAACATGCTCTGGCTTCCTTTGCAATCCTTACCATACTGTAATAAGGAATTGAATAATAAGAAGCTGCCTTTGCATAGGTAGTATATCGCCTCTTTTTCCCTTTTCGGATGTACTTATCAAGGCTTGGTCCGTTCCGGGTTTTCTTTGGTTTTGTCAGTTAAATCACCTCCTCTCCGTCCTGCTTCATAGAGTTCCATATAAATGCATATTGCTTCATATTTCTTTACAGAGTTCCAAGTAGCAAATCTAGTTTTTCAGTTTTGCCACAAAGCTGACACATCGAAAAATAGCGATTTTGTCTGTATTAATTGAACGCGTATGTAGCTCCATGGAGAATTTTGAAATTTCCATGAAAACAAAAAAGACACCTTGCTTCAGGTTTTCACCTGTAACAAAGTGTCTGTATTTCATCTTAAGCTATCCCTCAAGATAATTATTTAGTTTTGGAAATGCACCGTGACGCTCCATGATGATACAAAAGGTATCTGGCATTTTCACCGTCACGTCCCGACTTAATCCGTGATTTGTAAGATGGTTTGTTGACTCGTTATGGCTCTCCATAGAGCTCCATCCTATCACGTATTGTGTCGTAGGGCTTCGTCCTTCTCCATCTAGTTAAGCGACTTCATCGTCGGGAACAGTAATACATCCCTAATCGCTGGTGAATTAGTCAAAAGCATTACCAACCTGTCGATACCGTATCCGATACCACCGGTAGGCGGCATACCGATTTCCAGAGCATTTAAGAAGTCCTCATCGGTTGTGTTAGCTTCCTCATCACCGGCTGCCAGGGCTGCCTCCTGAGCCTTGAAACGCTCTCTTTGGTCGATTGGGTCATTTAACTCAGAGTAAGCATTTGCCATCTCACGACCATAGATGAAAAGCTCAAAACGCTCGGTAATTTCTGGATTCTCCGGCTTTTTCTTGGTAAGTGGAGAAATCTCAATCGGATGATCCATAACGAAGGTCGGCTGAATCAGCTTATCCTCCACAAATTCCTCAAAGAACAGAGCCAGGATATCACCCTTGCCATGTCTGCCCTCATAATGTACATGATGCTCGTCTGCCAGCTTTCTTGCTTCCTCTAAGGTAGTCACCTCTGAGAAATCCACACCTGCATACTTCTTAACAGCATCCATCATGCTGATACGCTCAAATGGCTTGCCTAAGTCAATCATAGCCTCAGCATATGGAATCAACGTGGTTCCGCAAACCTCCTGGGCTACATGACGGAACATAGTCTCTGTCAAATCCATCATGCCATGATAGTCTGTATATGCCTGGTACAGCTCCATCAGAGTAAATTCCGGATTGTGTCTGGTGTCCAGACCTTCGTTACGGAACACACGGCCGATTTCGTATACACGCTCCATACCGCCGACAATCAGTCTCTTTAAATAAAGCTCCAGAGAAATACGAAGCTTAACATCCTCATCAAGAGCATTGTAATGTGTCTCGAATGGTCTGGCAGCAGCTCCGCCGGCATTAGACACCAGCATCGGAGTCTCTACCTCCATAAAGCCCTGGCTGTCTAAAAATCTACGAATAGCGCTGATAATCTGAGAACGCTTGATAAAGGTCTCCTTTACCTCATCGTTCATAATCAAATCGGTATATCTTTGACGATAACGGATATCTGTATTTACCAGGCCGTGATACTTCTCTGGAAGAATCTGAAGACTCTTGGTAAGCAGGGTAATCTCAGCGGCATGAATAGAAATCTCGCCAGTCTTTGTCTTAAATACCTCACCCTTGATACCTACGATATCACCTACGTCAAATTTCTTGAAATCTGCATAGGTCTCTTCGCCGATAGAATCTCTGGCTACATAGGACTGGATATTACCCTTTAAGTCCTGTACGTTACAGAACGAAGCCTTGCCCATAACACGCTTGGACATAATACGTCCTGCGATGGATACATTCTTTCCTTCCAGCTCATTAAAATTATCCTTAATCTCTGTAGAATGATGAGTCACATCATATTTGGTAATCTGAAATGGGTCTTTGCCTCTCTCCTGAAGTTCCTTTAACTTATCACGTCTGACCTTTAATAATTGATTGATGTCCTGCTGCTGGTTATTCTCGCCCACACTCTTTCCTCCTGTTCTTTTTTCTTATATCTTTACTTACTTGTCTCTTTCTATCATTAGTTGGATTTCTGAATCTCTAAGATTTTGTAATCAATAACACCAGCCTGGGTTTCCACACTGATAGTATCACCAATCTTAGCACCGATTAAGGCCTTGCCAACTGGAGATTCATTGGAAATCTTACCCTTTAAGCTGTTTGCCTCAGTAGAACCGACAATCTTATACTCCAGCTCATCATTGTACTCCAGATCTAAAATTTTAACCTTACAGCCGATGTTAATCTTGTCTACATCAACATCCTCTTCTACAACGACCTCAGCATTTCTTAAAATCTTATCGATTTCTTCAATTCTTGCTTCAATATCACGCTGCTCATCCTTGGCTGCATCGTACTCCGCATTTTCAGATAAGTCTCCCTGCTCTCTGGCTTCCTTAATCTTTTCTGCTACTTCTTTTCTTCTGTTTACCTTCAGGTCCTGAAGCTCTTCTTCCAGCTGTTTTAAGCCTTCGTAAGTTAAAATATTTTTCTTCTCAGCCATGTTATCTCCTCTTTCTTTTCTATAATTTTTCTTGTACTATATATAAATTTTCACATACTTCAACATTCTATGTATTATATCGTAGAACCCCCGAAATGTCAATCAATATGAGTACTTTTTCCTCTTGTTTATTTCCGCATTTTTTGCTAGAATAATACCAACTTTTGAATATGCGTTTTAGAAAGGCGGTTTTTCCATGTTTGAAATGAAACCTGAATATTTTACTGGCATTGAACAAATCGATAACGAGCATAAGCGTCTTTTTGAGATTGCCAACAATCTTTGCGAGCTTATGAAAAATGATTTTATTTCTGACAAATATGATAATATCTGTACTGCTATCCAGGAGTTAAAGGACTACACCAGATATCATTTTTCCGATGAAGAAGCTTATATGCAGAGCGTTAGACATAAAAATATATTTTCCCAAAAAATAGAACATGATGCTTTTCTTCGCAAAATTGAGGAGTTAGAAATCAGTGATATTGATGAGAATCAAAAGGCGGTTATTTTTGATATGCTGAACTTCTTAAATGACTGGCTGGTACATCACATCCTTGAAAAGGATAAGCTGATTGCAGAAGATAAATAAAGCTAAAGGGGCTGGACTTAATACCAAAGTCCAGCCCCCTTTTATCTGCCTTAATTATTCAGCCTTACCTACAGAACCAAACAGCTCCATCTTTTCCTTTACAGTCGCCTTAATAGCCTCTGTACCAGGAGCTAACAGCTTACGAGGGTCAAAGCCCTTACCCTCTAAGTCCTTGCCTGCTTCAATGTACTTACGGGTAGCATCAGCAAAGGATAACTGACATTCTGTATTTACGTTAATCTTAGCTACACCAAGAGAAATAGCTTTCTTAATCATATCCTCAGGAATACCGGTACCACCGTGAAGAACTAATGGCATATCACCAGTCTTCTGCTGGATAGCATCCAGGGTTTCAAAGCTTAAGCCTGCCCAGTTTGCAGGATATTTTCCGTGAATATTTCCGATACCTGCTGCCAGCATAGTAACACCCAGGTCTGCAATCATCTTACACTCGTCCGGATCTGCACACTCACCAGCTCCGATAACACCGTCCTCTTCACCACCGATAGAACCAACCTCTGCTTCCAGAGAAAGTCCCTTATCCTTGCAGATACCAACCAGCTCTTTGGTCTTTTCTACATTTTCTGCAATTGGGTAATGGGAACCATCGAACATAATAGAGGAGAAGCCTGCCTCAATACAAGCCTTTGCTCCTTCATAGCTGCCGTGGTCTAAATGAAGTGCTACAGGAACAGTAATCTTTAACTCCTCCAGCATGCCATTTACCATACCAACAACGGTCTTATAACCACACATATACTTTCCGGCTCCCTCAGATACGCCCAGGATAACCGGGGATTTGAGTTCTTCTGCTGTTAAAAGGATGGCCTTCGTCCACTCCAGATTATTAATGTTAAACTGTCCTACTGCGTACTTACCAGCCTTTGCCTTAGTAAGCATCTCTTTTGCTGATACTAATGCCATGATTTAATCCTCCCTAATTGTCATAACTTGTTTCTCTTTATCGTTCTTATTATAATCTATTCTTCTATCCCTTGCAAGGGGCAATCAGACATGTTACAATAAAAATGTTAACAAAATAACACAGTTAAGGAGTGATATAATGTCTAAAATCGATGCTGTACGAGGTGAAATGGTAGCTGCCATGAAAGCCGGCAACAAGGAACGAAAGGAAATCCTCTCTCTTCTTTTAGCCGCTTTAAAGAACAAATCCATTGACAAGCGTGCCGATTTAACCGAGGAAGAAGAAAACCAGGTTGTACTAAAGGAAATCAAGCAGATAAATGAAACACTGGAGCTAACTCCAGCAGACCGGGAGGATATCATCAGCCAGTGTAAATTCCGTATCTCTGTTTTAGAAGAGTTTGCACCGAAGATGATGGATGAAGAGGAAATCACCCAGACCATTAAGGAGGTTCTGGCTGCACTTTCTATTGATACCCCTACCGGAAAGGATAAGGGCCGTATCATGAAGGAGCTGATGCCAAAGGTAAAGGGCAAGGCTGACGGTAAGCTGGTAAATGAAATTTTAGGAAATATGATGCAGTAAAAAAGGAGGGTATGCACCCTCCTTTTATCATTTATTTTGTAATCTTAACCGTTACTGTTGTCTTATACTTTCCACAAGTAGCTGTTACCTTTACTTTACCAGCCTTCTTTGCAGTCAGCTTACCGGTAGTCTTGCTGATAGAAGCGATATCCTTCTTATCTACAGACCAGGTAATCTTTTCAGGTGCAACTACGTTCTTCATCTCAGCCTCAAAGGTATAGCTCTTCGTTACCTTTAAGCTGCTAACCTTCTTGGTTAAGGAAAGCTTTGGCTGAGCATCTTTACCTGTAACGGTAGTAATTCTTCCACTTACTTCACAGCCCTTAGTACCATTCTTCTGGAAATACTGAACTAATACTTCCTCAAGAGTACCAAGCTCTGCTACCTTCTTTGTGCCAACGAACATTTCATAACCATCGCCACCGGCAGCGGTAAAGTTATTCATTGCTACGGTATATTTCTTAGTTAAGCTTAAGTCCTTGCCATTAATCTTAACAGAAACAACTCGGCTTCCTGCTTCCTTTTCCGGATTGAACTTAAAGGTAATACCACTTACCTGTAAGAAACCGCCGTTTGCATCCGGATATACACTTACAGAATGCTCCAGAGCCTTTAAGATAGCCTCTCCGGTCATCTCACGAACCTCTACCGTATTTCCGAATGGGAATACGGTAGCCATATCCAGCTTGGTAATATTGCCAGCCTTAATGGAAGCACGGATACCACCACCATTCTGAACTGCACAGTCTGCACCGGTCATAACACGAAGAGCATCCGTAGATAAGTTACCCAGGTTCGTTTCTTTTGTTCTTACATTTTCTCTGACACCATCCAGTTCAACTGCGGTTTCACCAACCACCTGGGCAAATAAAGGTTCATTTTCTTTTTTCAGTTTTTCAATTAAGGTCTTAACAGACTCATCCTCTTTTACATTTTCGCTGTCTGCAAGTAAAACTGCAGACTTCTTTACAATCTTCTTATCTGCGATTTCCAGCTCAACCATACCTACATTCTTGGTATACTCACCGGTCTGGGCAATCATGGTTCCATTCACTTCGATTACACCAAAAGGCAGCTCTGTATGACTGTGACCATCGATAATTAAATCAATTCCTTTTACATTTTCTGCCACCTTAAAGGAAGTATCTTCTCCCTCGGTACCTAAATGGGAAAGACAGATGATAATGTCTACCTGTGCTTCAAGCTCCTTCACAATGTTCTTTGCACTCTTTACCGGATCCATAAAGGTAAGTCCCTTAGTGTTATCCGGATGAGACTTATAGGTAGTCTCTGGAGTGGTTAAACCAAAAATACCAACCTTTACACCACCAACGGTTTTGATTGTGTATTGGGTGAATGCTCGTCCACCAGTTGTTTTATAGATGTTAGCAGTTACCATAGGAATCTTTGTCATGGATTTTTCTAAATCCTGCAATGCAGCAAGACCAAAGTCAAACTCATGGTTACCCATAGTCATAGCATCGTATCCAACAGCCTCTAAAATAGGAATAAGGCCTTTTCCTTTGCTGATGTTAATAATCGGCATACCCTGGAAAGCATCACCGGCATCCAGCACCAGTGTGTTAGGGTTAGCAGCCTTTGTCTCTTTTACTAAGGTCGCAATCTTTGCAAAGCCCCAGGATGCACCATACTCATCGGAATCTAACAGACGTCCGTGGGTATCGTTAGTGTGGATAATAGAAATTTTGGTTGTCGTGCTGGCTGCTTCTGCTTTGGCTGGAATCATCAGTCCTGAAAATACCATTGCCATTGCAAGAACCAGACTCAGCAGCTGCTTTGTCAGCTTCTTGTTCATAAATAACATTCCTCCCTACTAATTTTTTCCTTGTGGCAGACGGCTTACTCCTCTGCCACAGGCTATTTATTATTATACCTCTTTTTGGATAAAATTGCTATCCCTTTTGTCCCTTTTTAATAAATTTTAAGCATTTTTACTATTTTTGAACCGGGTGCACGGATTCCAGATAAGCCACAGCTCCATCGAGCCACTCTCCCTTAAGCTCTTCTACCTTTTCCGTATCAATGGCTTCACTGATAATGCGGCATAAAGGCAGCTGTCCCAAAAACTTGATGTCGTGCTTTGCAGCTGTTTCCTCTGCATGACTTTCACCAAATACCTGAATTTTTTTGCCACAATCCGGACATTCCACATAGGCATAGTTTTCAATCAGTCCCAAAACCGGAATATCCATTGCCTTAGCCATATTAACTGCTTTGGCTACAATCATAGAAACCAGATCCTGTGGAGAGGTTACAATAATGATACCATCCAATGGAATCGACTGGAATACGGTTAGTGGAACATCACCTGTTCCCGGAGGCATGTCCACAAACATATAATCTACATCTCCCCAGATAACCTCTGACCAGAACTGCTTTACTGTACCGGCGATAACCGGTCCTCTCCAGATAACCGGAGTCTCCTCGGAATCCAAAAGCAGGTTTACAGACATGACACGCACGCCCTTTTCTGATTCTACCGGAAAAATTCCCATTTCATTCCCTTGTGCCGCACCATGAATACCAAAAGCCTTTGGAATGGACGGTCCTGTAACATCAGCATCTAAAACCGCTGTTGTATAGCCCTTGCGGTTTAATAAAACGGACAGGTAGGAGGTCACAAAGGATTTACCTACTCCACCCTTACCACTGACAACCCCAATTACCTTCTTTACCCTACTGTACGCATTTAGCGGTTCATAAAGCTCTTCCTTTGACGGCTGTCTTGATGTGCACTCCTGAGAACAGCTAGAGCAGCTTCCTGAACAATTCTCACTCATATCTTTTCTCCTTTTCTTTTTAATACTGACTCTTATTCTAACACCTTTTTCTCTTTTTGTCATTAGGTTGGTCGTCTTGATTTTCTATTATCAAATCCTCTGAAAATTCGCCAAAAAACTTCTGAAACTTCTACTGGATTTCCTAATTCGACTGTGTTAAAATGGTACCTGGTGACATTTTCGCCAAGTGGAGGTTTTAACATGAGTGAAACATCAATACCAAGCTTTGAAGAAAAGCTGCATGACCTGGTTGAATTAGGTAAAAAAAACAAAGGTCTTCTTGAATTGGAAAAAGTAAATGATTTTTTTAAGGAATACAATCTGGATGCTCATCAGGTAGATAAAATCTATGAATACCTGGAAACTCAGAATATCGTCCTATTAACTGCTCCCGAACTGGATGATGAGCCAAATGATGATGCTCTTTTAGAGCTGGAGCAGAATCCTGATATGCTGGACGACTCTTCTGGAGACTATGATGAACTGGCAGCTGCCTCATCTAACTATATGTCAGATGACCCGGTAAAACAGTACCTAAAAGAAATTGGCGGCTATCCTCTTCTTTCTATCGAAGAAGAAATTGAACTGGCAAAGAAAATTGAGAACGGAGACGAGGCTGCAAAGCAGACCCTGGCAGAATCTAATCTTCGTCTGGTAGTCAGTATTGCAAAACGATACGTGGGCAGAGGTCTTTCTTTCCTGGATTTAATCCAGGAGGGTAATCTTGGACTTATCAAGGCTGTAGAAAAATTTGATTATAGCAAGGGCTACAAATTCAGCACCTATGCTACCTGGTGGATTCGCCAGGCTATTACCCGGTCCATTGCTGACCAAAGCCGTACCATCCGTATTCCGGTACATATGTCTGAGGTCATCAATAAAACCTATCGTGTTTCCAGAAGTCTTTTACAGGAGCTGGGCCGCGAGCCAAGCGAGCAGGAGCTTGCCGATGCCATGAATCTTCCCATTGAAAAGGTTCGTGAAATCCTGAAGGTTTCTGCAGACCCTATTTCTCTCGACACTCCAATCGGAGAAGAGGATGACAGCCACCTTGGAGATTTTATCAAGGATGATACGGTTGTTGGCCCTGAGGAAGCTGCTGCCTATGCCGTTCTCCAGGATCAGATAACCAAGCTTTTAGATACTCTAACAGAAAGAGAGCAGCGGGTTCTGATACTTCGTTTCGGTCTGAAGGATGGTCGTACCCGTACACTGGAGGAAGTGGGCAAGGAGTTTAATGTAACCCGTGAGCGCATCCGCCAGATTGAGGCCAAGGCTCTCAGAAAGCTCCGCCACCCAAGCCGTGCACGGATGTTAAAGGGCTATGACCTTGTATAGATAACAAAATAAGGAAGTATCGCTCCACAACTGCCTAATCAGTTATTTTGCGATACTCCTTTTTATTTTTTACGCGATAAAGTTTTAAAGTCGGTAGTTTACTGCCTGTGAGTGAAATAGCTTATAATACAGGCTTTCTGCTTTTTTCATCAGATTCTCATGAGTATCAAAATCAGCTACCGTTCCACCATCGATAACCAGCACCTTATCACAGAAAACACTGCTGGACATTCTATGGGAAATATAAAGTGCTGTTTTATCCTCTACCATTGTATTGAATTTTTCATAGATTTCCGCCTCTGAAATCGGGTCTGGAGCAGAAGCTGGCTCATCCATGATAACTAAAGAGCCGTCCTTATACAAGGCTCTTGCAATTGCAAGCTTTTGTGCCTCACCGCCAGACATCAAAATTCCCCTTTCTTCATATTCTTTACCATATAAGGAATCAAGTCCTTGTGGAAGCCCGTCAAGCTTTTCCTTCATTCCAACCTCTTCTATAATTTTCTCCAGGCGTTTCTCTTCTTCCGGTGCTTTTTCTGCCTGTCCGGTTATATTCTCCCGCAGAGAAAAAGCAAAGAGCTTATAGTCCTGGAAAACCGCAGCTACCGTTTTCATATAAGAGGTATAATCATAATCAAAGATATTTCGTCCATTTACCCGAATTTCTCCCTCTGTTACCTTATAAAGGCGGCAAAGAAGCTTTACTAACGTTGTTTTTCCGGCACCATTTAATCCCACAATGGATATCTTCTGTCCCCGTTCCACCCGGAAGCTTACATCATGAAGCACCTCTTTTTCACTGCCTGGATAGGCAAAGCTTACATGGTCAAAGTGAACTACCCATTGTCTAAAGCCAATGGGCTTCCTGCTTCATTGACCTCGCAACCTA
>NZ_LNAM01000217.1:0-1026 GCF_001461035.1 Acetivibrio ethanolgignens
AATAAATGTGTATGTAATTGTCATATACCTGTAATTTCATCTCCTTTCCAATGTACTCCGGCGGTACGGAATACTGTGAATTTTTGTATGTTACCATACTGGATGGATTTACCCTGGAACGGTATGTGTCAATCCGATAATGCTTTCTTATTTCTTCTGTGGGAAGGGGATTTAAGAAAGCTTTTTCTTTTTCAAAATAAAGCAGCGGAATTCTTCCCGTTCCCTGGTTTACCTGGCTGTTGATGCGGTTGTTGATACGTTCTATAAGTTCACATAATTCAGTATAATCAAGCCGGCCGCTATAAGCACGTATTTCATCCAGTATCTTCATTGGTGCTTCCACCTTTGCCTTGGTCTGCGGTCTCCCTGCAATGCATGGCCGAATCTGAAAGCCGTAATCTTTGGCAAACTGTTCAAAACGGACATTGATTTTGCCTTTGGAAGCATCTGTTCTTGACTGATCCATAACCGTTTTCATGTTGTCAGTAACAATTTCCTGCGGAACCCCGCCAAATGTCTCTAATGCATCGTTTAGAAGTGCGAGAAGAACATCCTGTGTTCTGCTTAAAGATAAGCGGTATACACGGAACCGTGAATATGAGAGCAGTAGGACAAGGACATTGATGGTTATGGTTTCTCCTGATTTCAGCACAAACGGAATGTTTTCTTTCCAGTCAAGCTGTGCCTGCTTTCCGGCCGGTGTTTCAAAACGGATGACCGGCCTGTCTGCATTGGATGGCTTTTTTTGTTTAAAATACGCCGCAAACTCTTCATGAGAGTTAATGTAATGACAAAAGTTGGAATATTTGCAGTCATTTAATCCGTGGTTATCAACCAGGTACTGCCACAGTATCCTTTTATAATAAAAGACCTGTGAGTTCTGCCCGGAAAGCAGTTCCTGTATTACATCGTAATATTTATCCAGACGCGAGCCTTTTTTTCTTTTTTTTGATTTCTGAAAACCATTTATATACTTGTCAACAGTTCTCCTGTCAACACCAAGCTCTCTTGCAATCTGGCTTTTAT
>NZ_LNAM01000217.1:1036-10035 GCF_001461035.1 Acetivibrio ethanolgignens
TGTCAACACCAAGCTCTCTTGCAATCTGGCTTTTATTGATGTTTAGTGAAGAATTTTCTGTAAACGGTTTCAATTTGTATAAGTCCTCCAATGAATTAATCTTTAAATCTACAATAATGCTGCTTTTTAAAATCATACTGTTTACCTCCATGGTAACAGTATAGCATTTGTACATTTTTATTTTGGATTTTTTGTACATATATATTGTACCATTTATACTTTTTACCTCCAATTCAAATGAAAGGACTGATAACAATGAAATTGATACACGCTGAATATAACCCGATGCATAACAGCATCGACATTAAGCACTATGACGGCTACATTCTCCGGATTGACTGCAATCAGGCAGAATCCGGGATACGGATTACTCCTAATTCCCAACGGTGTCTGAATGCTCTGGCGATTGATAATCCGCTGGAGTATGCCCGGCTTGCACTGAATGGCGAGATGCAGGAATGGGTGGATGCGGAGGATAGTTTGGAAACTTTTTAAAATATATGCCTCATCTCTCCGTAGGATGAGGCATATACATCACTTTTTCTTTGTTATAGCTGTAATCTCCGTCTTAACTACCGCCCTATTCTTAATTGCTGTAGTTATTTCATTATAAAGATTCACCGTACTTTCCGGTGTTTCTATCGATACTACCAACGAATACCTAACTTTATTATTATACTTCTTTTGATTGGTTCTTAACTTCCACCATCCCGTAGTAGGATAAACCATAATATAATTACTTTGGCTCAAATCTACTGCAGTCCCTTCCCATATATCAGAATGAATGGAGCCAACATTTCTATTTTGTGAACCTATCAGCCATCTATTGCTATCATTTGAAACTGTACTCTTGTCCTCATCTTCGTCTCGCATAGCTTTACTAATTCTTCTCTTAAACTCTTCCTTAGATTCCGTGGGATTATTCACATCAAAAACTAATCCACAAGATGGATATCGATATTTATCCTTCCATCCTATTTGCCCAGGACCTGGTTCAATATAATACGATAAAGTCACCCGCATTTTTACCGTTCTTTCACCTAAGTTCTTTAGAATATCTGTTGGCCAAGGAATATCATGCATATGCATTTCATTAGAAGTAGGATTTCCACTACCTTTTTTTATGAAGGGTTGCAATTCATCTTCAATAATTAAATTAACACTATTCTGTGCACTATACACTGCTCGTTCTAAATTCGGAACTCCATATCCGCATACTCGAATCAAATTTCTATAATCATTTTTTGTAGCATGGCTCGCAGGAATAAATGTTTTAAGCATTTCATCCGTCCATGTAGCCGAATGAACCAACAGCCCCCTAATCGTCTCAGGCCATAACTGTGGACAATGATGTTGTATGTTAGCAAGCATCCAAGCTGCTTGTGCGGTTGCAGGACTTGTCATATTTGTTGCGATAAGCGATTTTCCCATCACAAAATCTTTGCAAGTAGTAATCATATCCAAATCTTCAAGTTCTGAATAACCATTCAAAAAACTTTCAGTTGGGTTATGACCCAGATTGCCACCTTCAAATACTACCTCTGGTTTTATAGGCCATTTTGATTTTTCCCACATAACAGAGGACGATGTAAATGGTGATACACCACCCTTATTGGATACTGGAGAATAATCTGCATATTCTTTTTTGGCTATCACTGTTTTATCAGTATATGCCCCTACTGTAATTGCGTTCCAAGCTTGTCCCGGATTTTCAACAGAATGTAATCGTATGGCTGATAAATGATCACCTAAATCCGCAATTTCTTCTACAGAAGTATTACCTGCCGATATACACATAAGCCTTTTCTTATCATCTGATAATTCTTCACTGGTTCCAGCCAATAATGCATCTATTGCAGCTGACCAAGAGGTAGGTACACCATTTCCCACATTACTTGATTCTGGTGTCGTTATTGCCATACAAAATGTTCTGTTCGCATCAGGATTTTCTGCTTCTGCAATATATGCCGCTTGCCGAGTAACTGCTCCATACAAATCTTCATCATTATCATTTGGATTATTTAAAATTTTGACCGACTCCAAATAATGATATACTTCAATAACAGACATACTCTCTAACTTTTCTTGCAAATCAAAATATGTAGCGATACCTGCCATTTCAGTCCCGTGACCTCTTCTATCATCAACACCTCTAGACACATCTACAGTATGCATATCCGCATCCTTTAATACAGCTTTCAAAAGCGGATGTGCATTATTTACACCTGTATCTAATAAGCAAACTGATGTATTACTACTCTTTGATACATCAAGACGCTTTTCTAGTTCAGCAACCCATTCTTTTTGCTCCCATGTCGCCATATCTGTATAAAAACTTACTGGCGTAATCATCTTTCTTATTTCTGCCAAATTTCCACTTGCCAACATGAGCTGTTTCAAATTTTCTAAATTAGCTTTAATTAAGACAATGATACGTTCTGGGAATGTAATTATTTTTTCCTTATATTCAATTTTCAAATCAGAACACAGTGTCCAAAATGTATCTACAATTGCTTTCGGCTGTTCATTCATTTCATAACGAAGCCATACCTCACACCAAACGCGTGTTTCATCCGGCATGGATTCCTTCTTTCCTACCCATAAAGATTCAATCATAGCCGTATTTATTTTTTCTATTGTAGTTACTACATCTGAACCACTCTGCGTCTCCGCATACTTATTTATCTTTTTTAAAAAGAAGTCTTGCTTTTTAGTAGGAACATATACAGTGGCTTTTGTTACTCCATTTTCCTCACTTACATTTAAAAGACGAACATGTTGCCTCGTATCTTCCAGGCTCTTTGTAACTAAGTCATAACCTTCCTTACCTTCTATCTGAAGATATACACCATCACGAATAGAAGTAGCCACTACACTTTTTGTTTCATCTAACGCACAATTCCAAGCACTTTCTAATTGTTTCTGCAGATAGGATGCATGCCCTTTTCTACTTGCTCTGGTGGGAAAATTTGGTTCTCCTCCACCACCATTTATGGGTATGTATGTTAGACTTTCACCTTTCTCTTCAAGTAAAATATTTTGCAGACTTCTTTCCATTTATCTTTAAGCCTCCTTAAAGCGATACAACTCTCTTCTGTTCTGTAACACTCCTATCATGATTTTTTTATCAATAGTAGTTTCATCCATAATTGAATACTTCAATGCTTCTTCGCATGCTTTAGCGATATCAGAATGACTTAAACCAAGTGCTACTTCCATTACGTCCTGTTCATAAACATCCTTTCCTGAGTATCCTTCCAACTTATTTTTCATAATTCTAAGTATCTGATTCTCATCAGGCAAAGAATACTCTAAAACATCATCGAAACGTCTGAACAACGCTTTATCTAATATACCTGGATTATTTGTTGCTGCAATAATTAAACTAAAGGAATCCTCATTTTCCAAATATTGAAGAAACGAATTTAAGATACGTCTCATCTCTCCAACATCATTATCCATACTTCTATCAGAACCTATTGCATCAAATTCATCAAATAAATACACTCCTGGATAATCCTCAATATGATCAAAGACTTGTCTTAGCTTAACACTAGTCTCGCCCATATATTTTGTTACCAATTTGTCTATCTGAATTACATATAACGGTAAATTAACTTCGTTAGCAATAACTGATGCAGTCATTGTTTTTCCAGTTCCCGGTTCACCAGTCAGAAGAATTTTACTACGATTTTTTAAGCCATTCTTCCTTAAAACTTCCTTTTTACGGAATTCATTAATTATACGTGTTACTTTACTTTCAAGGTTCTCACTTAATACAATATCAAGCATATCAGCATAATTATCCCTCTGCTCTAAAGTATCTAACTTCTTGGCAAACGGCATTACCTTTTTCTTAGAATTCTTGACATTCTGAACCAAGCTCTTAATCTCTCTTGCGCAGCTCGTATGACCAACTTTAGCTTCATGAGCTGCAATCTGAAGTGCCACCGTCTTAAATTTTTCACTATCATCATCAAAATGTGCCCTTATCAAAGCCTTTAACTGTTCTGCTGTTGCCATACTTGCCTCCTAATACAAATGTGTTATTATTTGTATCTCAAATTTACAAAAATATATGTCCTTTAAAACTCTCTTATACATAGTGAGAACATCCCTACTCAACTATTTTTTATTATAACATAAGCAATCTAATATATGTAGATTTTTTCATCTAAAACGCACCTTTGGAGCAAAAATTTATAATTTTCCTATTTATTTCAATACATCCATACTCAAAAAATCATTTTTGGCATACTCTAATTTTTCAAATTTTTCATCCCATGCTTTACTTACATCTGACTCATTTATTACTTCTTGAAAAGACTTATCATCAAAATAGACTATTGGTTCATGCTCATAACACATTTTGCAATATGAATTGAAAATCATTACAACCTTTTCGCAACATGCTTCAGTTTCATATTGCGGTGGATGAATATTAATAATTCTTGCCAAATCATCAGTCATATATAACAAATCAGTTGGGAAATCTACATCCACTAGTTCACCATCAACATAAATAGGTTCGTATTTCAAAACAATTTTATTCTCCTCTAACTTTTTCTTAAAATACGAAAACAGACTATCTGCACATACAAAATCATAATCATATCTGCATACTTCTTTATATGAATCAAGCAGTTTACTTACTATTTTCACCTCGCTCTTTTTTAAATACTTCGCCGAATACTCTTTTGAAATACAAACAAGTTTCTGGTAGTTTTTCCATGAATACGATTCCTCTATAATTTGTTTCATGGGATACAACAAAGAAACCCTTAAATTTTCTCTATTCCCCTTAGTAAAATATTTTGCTGAAATAAACCAAGATATCAAACCTGACAAAACAACTGTCAACAAAGTAAAAATATTTGTATTTCTGTTAGCTGGTTCTATTAACCAATTCAAAAAATCTATCACGACAATTTACCTCAAATAGCGTTCTTTTTTAACAATTTCAATAATACACATCCTAACACAAACACTGCACCACCCATAGCTATAAATCCGCCCCAAAGCAGATTCCAATACCAAGCAGTCACATCAAACATTGTTAAAAACAAATCATGCCAAAACTCCAATCCGGTTGCAATAGCAAACAAATCAAATAGCAAATATCCGCCACCACACAGATATATCCATCTCCACCAACAATTGTAACGCAAATTCTTAAAGAAAGTAATAATTCCAAGCACGCAAAGTACAGATAATATTCCCATGAGTGCAAAGTAAAATAAGTCCTTACTTTCCATGACATTTATCCAAAACTCAGCATAAGAGTTCCTGTCCACAAGTCCCCAAATTCTATGTAAATGAAAGATTCCAAAAAACATGAAAAACCATGGTTCAAATTTATATATCTTTTTCATATCATACCGTAATTCCTATCATAAATATTTTTCTATCACACTCTGCTCCACAACCGTTTTCCCCAATAATGTCATAGCTTGCTTCAGGCAATTATTGATGCACCTATAACACATAGTACACTTGTTATTCTGTACCACCTTCTTATCGACAAACTTGATATTATTCATAGGACATAACTTTCCACACTTGCCACATCCTATGCACTTATCTGCATCCACACGCAACTTATATGAATATTTCTTTGTCTTATACCCAAAATACATTCTGTGTCCAAAGAAACCAGTCATACTATATAGTACACCAATTCTCTCTTGGGTTGGTTTCCCTGATTTCAAAAGTTGAACCGACTTCCTAATCTTCTGTTCTACCTTCGTCACAAGTTCCTCTTTTCCAGCGGACGATTTAACACTTTTTCATCACCTATACTATCCAATATTTTCAAATGCAATCCACCTAGTATTTTCGATCCGTATTTCTGCAAAAGTCGCCCCAAAATACCTGCACCATCACCACTAAAAAATCCCGTCATAGCAATAACAAAAATCGTCTTACTCTTCCACAGTTCCTTATTCTCAATTATAAAATCACGCAGATTTCATAAACACACAGGCCACCAATATTGGAGTTTGAAAGTGTCTATTATTAAACTTTACATGTGATTTCTTTCCATATATTCTTTTTCAAACCATTGCTCGAATTCTTTATTACTTGTTTTCTCAAAATGTTTTCTTACTTGTTCTGAATAGTTAGCATAGTCTTCTTTATTTTTTTCAACAACTGCATCATGTATTCGATATAATAGATCAGAACATTCCTTACATACATTTCCGCCCTTTCCTAAATTCTCAAATGACTCCATTATTTTCTTTTTTCGTCCACAGCAATCACATTTCATATCACATATCCTCCTATTCTTCTTCAAATGCATAGTTCAATGCTTTATTTTCTAGGTCGCTATCAATTCTCTTTCTCTTCACAACCACTGTCTCATAATACGATTCTAAGAACTGCTTAATTTCAAAATACTGTCTTTCAGATTTCAATATCTTAATCTGCATTTTAGATATTTCTTTACTGTTACTATCTAATATTTTAATCAATTCATCACATTCTGCTTCATCAAGCATATATTCAATAGCCATATTTACCACAACTGCGTTAAACATTCTAGCAGTTATTATACAATCATCCTCTTTAAACATATCTGACAGTTTCTTAACAGCGAATCCAGCTACCATTCCACCTCCTGCACCAGCAACAAAACCAATAACTGCACCAACTTTTTTATTGACTTTTTTTCCTATTTTTTCGCCAACCTTACCAGCGGCAACACCTGCACCATATGTTGAAGCAATTCCTCCTAACAAGGAACCAAACGATGACAACATATTTTTGGTATACTGGGCTCCGCTTATCTTTTTAGAAAACACTCTATATGTGTCCGGGATTGAAAATGCTACAAAAGAAACACCCTCTACTATCACATTACTTCGTAACGCTTTTGCGAAACTTTTATTTGCAGCACTACCATATATTTTTCCTTTACCTATCAATGCTCTTCTTGCATTAATCAATTTTTGAACTGTTTTTGTTCCAATTTTATTTGCTATTTTTTGTGAAGCTGGTTTTAATGCATTTGACAATCCTGTTCTCGCAATCTGGTTTGTAATTATACTTGCCGCTAAAGCAGGACCAAATACACCTATTGCTGTATCTACAGCTGCATCTTTTGATTTTTCAATATCAGAAGTTTGCCAATATGTCATTCCAAATGATGCCAATGACGAAATACCAGCTGCAAAACCACAATTAATTGCTCCGGTTGCTGCATCATATGTCAATGATTCAAAAGTCCCTGCTTTCGCCAAATTCTTAGCCTGTGCATATGTTAATTTACTTTTCCTTATCAACTCACTTGCTTTTTCTGGATCATTTACTCCTGGCACTTGATTGTTTAAAATCCTTTGTTTCATAGCCTCAACTGCTTTTTCATACTGATCCGCTGGAACTTCCACCTTCATTGGAGCACCTGTTTTAGCTTCGAAATATCTATACTCAAGCTTACCTGTTTCCGGGTTTTTCTTAAAACACGCTCCCACACTAGATCCAGCACTTTTACAGAATTTACATTGAACCGGCGAACCATTTACAATTTTATCTGGTCCATTTTTGGCATTATCGCGACCCACAACTGTAGATTTCTCACCAGATAATTTATCTAAAACAGAACCAACTTCTTCAGCATATATTCCATGTCCAGTTTTAGATTGATTTTCTCCATAAGCTGCATTAAATGCAGCATTCTCCATATTTAAATTTTCAACCTCACTCCATACAGCATTTTCAACCATCAAATTCGTATAATCATCTATTCTTGCTAAATAATCCGAATAGCGGGTTAAAAATTTATATAATGAAGCATCTTGAAATACTGACAATATCTTACCATCTTGTTTAAAAGTGAAACTATTCCCTTCAACAGATTTCTCAATCTTGTAATCCGTTGGGTCAAAATAATCCCACAAAATTATCTGATATGGTATTCTATATATTTTTTCCTTATCTCTTTCTTTCTTCTTATCCTTAAATGTAGGCCTAGGAGCTTTTAAAACTAACCCCTTGTTTGTTAAAACCACTCCTGAAGGAAATCCCCCGAATGAATTAATATCAGCCCAAAGAATTTCAAAATCAAACGGCACCGGAATATATGTATGTATCTTTTTCTTGTTCTTTTCGCTGAGTTCTGTCGGTGAATCTGAAAGATCACTTAGTAATAATTCAATCTCCTTATCCATTTGTTAATCCTCCTCAATAATATAGTTATCCCAAAACAATTCAAAATCCGGTTCATATATAGCGACCTTTTCAACCCCATCAATCCAATGTATAATTTCATTAGATAAAGTCACATCTATAAACTTTTTGATTTCGACTACATCATTAATTTCAAATTCATTCAAAATATTAGTTGGAATTTGTAATACTTTTATTTTACAAATCATCTCATCTTCACATTTTTCTTTACTAATCAAAAGTTTTAATGAATTGTCACACATTAACACAACAGCAGCTAAGTAGTTTGTACCAATAGTATCATGAAGTATTTCTGCAAATGAATTATTAATTTCTGAAATACACTCCTCAAGTTTTCTATTTTTCCAAACTCTAAATTTGTCTAAATCTTTATCAACTCCTAGTTTTAACACAAACATAATAACTGCCGCATCATCTACGAAACCGATAACCGGAATAGCATCAGGAATCAAATCAATCGGACTTAGTACATATATTAATCCAGCTACGATTGAAATAACGGTTCCAACTGGAATTCCTCGATACTCTTTTTTTATATATGCATCAACCAAATCAACCATTGTTATCAAATCATCAATTACCCCTCCTAATACCGGAATCTTTTCTGCTTTAAACAAAAAATCATTGAACTTTTTCTTAAATGATTGCCATTTCTTTTCGTCCTCGATTATTTCAGATGCCATATTATCATTTTTGTGTAATTCTCTACTCAATTCCTCTTTACTAAACTTTTTTCTATAATTATTCATGATTTTACCTCCTAGTATAATAATGGTGTAGTCAATCAAGACTACTTAGTTTACAAGTTTCTA
>NZ_LNAM01000218.1:0-2985 GCF_001461035.1 Acetivibrio ethanolgignens
AAACTGTGGTGGAATGGACCGTCATATATTGCAGAACTGTATATGGAAGAGCTGGCGGGTAATTAACGTAGGGACGGTTTTTCTGTCCCGCCCATGCAACAATGGTTACGTATACCATATGAAATGAGAATGATCATTTATATGCTTCGAAAGCCCCTCTCAAATCAAAAAGTCTATCCCTTTGGCTAGTTTACATTTTCTGCCCCTGTAGCGTATAATAAAACCAGATACTGAAAAGTATGCATATAAATGAGGTTCATCTAATATTAAGGAAAAGGAGTTGACAATAGCAATGCGTGGAAGGGTAGCCAAGATGAAAGAATTGGTGGAAGAAGATGGACTCGAGTTTAATTCCAAGACACAAATTTTTCCTATATCACAGGGAGTGGATTTTCTGGGATTTCATTTTTATCTGACAGATACAGGAAAGGTGATTAAGAGACTTCGGACATCAAATAAACGAAGATTTAAAAGAAGGATGAAATGCTTTCAGAAGCAGTATAGGGAAGGCAGGATTACTTTTGATGAAATCACACAGAGTGTCAGAAGTTATAATGGACATTTAAAGCATGGACATACATGGAAATTAAGAAAACATATCTATTCCAATACTATATTTACAAAATCGAAGGAGGATTCAGATGAAAAGATTAAAGCATAATTTTAAGAAAGGAATGGTGTGTGTTCTTTCCCTTGCCATGGTAGCAGGACTTGTTCCGGCTATGTCAGGCGGAGCAAATAAGGTGCAGGCAGCAACAGGTTCGGGAACGGAACCAAGTGTGTCAGCATATGCCACAAAGGAACAGATGAAGAATGAATTTGCTCCGGATTCAGATGGTAATGCCACAAATATTGGAAAGCTTGTATTTGGTAAAAACAGCAGTGGAACAGCACAGCAGTGGTACATCTTAGGAAAGGATGAGGGTGTATCAGGGGATAATACCATCATCTTTGCCGCAAGCCCCATAGCAAAAGGACCCAACAATAAGGCTTTTCAATCAAGTTCTGGGGTAGATGCAAGTAATCCATCAGAAGTATATCCAAACCACTACGGAGCAAGTGAGCTTCGAGTGGCATTGCAGGGTATGGCTACGAATACAAACTATTTCACCACAGCCGAGCAGGGCTTGATGAATGCTACCACAGTGAAAACGAAGGACACGAAGAACAGTAATGTGACCTATACCACCACAGACAAGCTGTATGCATTACAGGGAAAATATCCTAATGAAAATAAACTGTGGGCAGGAACCAGTGACAGTACAGTACTTGCCATGAGTAGTTACTGGAGCAACGGTTCTTGGTTCTGGCTGCGCTCGCCTCACGATCATAATAGTATCGAAGCGTTGTACGCTAGTCCGGGCAAAGAAGTCTACGTACGACAATGTAAACTACGAGGCGTAGTTCAGCCCGCTTCCAATCTGAATCTGTCATCTGTGCTCTTCGCATCTGCTGCGAAAGCAGCATCATCTGATCCAGTATGGGGAACGCTAACAGGCGGTACGGCGATGACCTTAAGACTTAATGGAACAGGTAAGGATATTGGTACAGTTACCTATAATGCCACAACAGGTGATATTAAGGCAGCGAAGGGAAGTACATCGCAAACCGTGGCACTTGTTGTACAGGGTAATGACGGAATAAACGACTGGTATTACAGTAAAAAGATTGATACATCAGAAACGGTAAATGCTTCGGCTATCAAGTCAGCACTTAGTTTGTCGTCAGATATAAATTTATCCGACTGCAAAATCTGGCTGGAAACTACAGACAGCACGGAAAATTTGATTTATGCGGTAGGGGCAACCGAAATATTAAGTATCACATCTGTAGCAATTACAGATATTGAAACTCCGGCGTCAAATACTGCATTAGATACCGAAGCATCATGTGTAACCACAGGAGTAAGCAGTACCACACCACAGATTACATGGACACCAAGTGATTCCACAGCAGGATACAATACAAGCTACACCGCAAGTATTAAACTTACAGCAGATACAGGCTACGAATTTACGGATTCCACGACAGCTACTGTATTAGGTAATTCCGCAACAAGTGTCACAAAGAATGCTGACGGAACACTTACAGTGACATATGCTTTTCCGGCAACAAAGGATAAACTCACAAGCATCACAGCACCACAGGCGATAACCGTAGCGAATGGAACCGCTTATAGTGCTATGAATCTGCCTACAACGGTTGGGATTGTGACAGAAGGTAATACGGTAAGTAGTGCACCGGTCACATGGAATACAACTACACCGGCAAACGGAAGCTATGACTCTACTGTATTAACCCAGCAGACCGTAACCTTAACTGGTACGGTAACATGTCCGGACAGTATTAATGCTAATGGAGTTGAGCTTACCACAACCATTACCATTACCATCAGTGCGGCAGGCATCGTTGGTGCACCGACAGCAAATCCGACAGCCGGAACTTATACAGAGAATCAGTCGGTAACACTTACTTCTTCCACAGAGGGAGCAACGATTTACTATACAACCGATGGAAGTGAACCTACAATTACGGGTGGTGTGCCGGGTGGAACCACGCAAAAGTACACAGCACCGATTGCAGTGACAGGAACAGAAGGACAAAGTATTACAACTACCATCAAGGCAATCGCTGTAAAGAACGGTATGCAGGATAGTAGTGTAGAGACATTTACCTATACCATTCAGATTCCGGTACCGAAATATACTGTGACTGTAACGAACGGAAGCGGCACCGGGCAATATGCACAGGGCGAGACAGTAACGATTACAGCGGGTGCAGCACCAAGCGGACAGCAGTTTAAGGAATGGGAAGTAGTAAGCGGAAGTATTATGCTTGCAAGCAGTACAAGGGAGACAACCACCTTTACCATGCCGGCAGAAAAGGTGAGCGTGAAAGCAGTCTATGAGGATAGCAGCCCATCCGGTGGAGGCAGTCCATCCGGTGGAGGCAGTCCATCCGGTGGAGGCAGCCCATCCGGTGGAG
>NZ_LNAM01000218.1:3007-9726 GCF_001461035.1 Acetivibrio ethanolgignens
CAGTCCATCCGGTGGAGGCAGTCCATCCGGTGGAGGCAGCCCATCCGGTGGAGGCAGCCCATCCGGTGGAGACAGCCCATCCGGTGGAGGCAGTCCATCCGGTGGAGGCAGCCCATCCGGTGGAGGCAGTCCATCCGGTGGAGGCAGTCCATCCGGTGGAGGCAGTCCATCCGGTGGAGGCAGCCCATCCGGTGGAGACAGCCCATCCGGTGGAGGTACCACCGGCGAGGCTTCCGAAAGCAATGCCTCCACCACGGCAGCCCCGAAGAAGGATACCCTGCTGACAGACAGCAAGACCAGGACGGTTTACAAGGTGACCAAGGCCGGCACAACCGGCGGAACGGTACAGTTTACAAAGTCAAAGGATACCAAGGCAAAGACCATCACCATCCCAGCTGCCGTGACCGTTGACGGCATCACCTACAAGGTGACCTCCATCGCAGCGGGAGCGCTGAAGAACAACAAGGAGGCCACCAGGGTAGTCATTGGGAAGAACGTCACTGTGATCGGAGCGGAAGCCTTCAGCGGCTGCACGAAGCTAAAAAGTGTCACCATCGGCAAAGGCGTGGTGTCCATTAACTTCAAAGCCTTTTATAACTGTACCAGCCTCACCACACTGACCCTGCCGGCAAGTGTGACCAAGATCTGGGATTATGCGTTCAAGGGCTGTAGCAAGTTAAGTACTCTTAAGATCAACAGTACCAAGCTGACCACCAAGACCTTAGCAGGACTTTCCATGAAGGGAATTTCCACCAAGACGGTGATCAAAGTGCCAAAGAGCAAAGTAAAGGCATACAAGACCTTATTTGTGAAGAAGGGACTGGATAAGAAGATTACAGTGAAGAGTCTGTAACGGATACAAGAGAATAAAAGTTACTGTAAAGTAAAGAATAGGCAGCTCTTTGGAGTTGCCTATTCTTAAATATAAAACAAATTGATCAGAAAAAGAAAAGAACATTCCAAAGAAGACTTTGTTAAACTAAATGCAGCCAAATCAGACCGTGAGGGTGGTAGAACAGTAGGTTCAGGCCGTGTTGCTACAATCATTGAGTAATTAAAAATTGTATTGATTTTATGGGCTTTCCGAGAGATCGGGAAGCCCTTTTTTGAGTTCCTATTTTGAGTTCGTCGAATAAAATTTCAGTTTCTTGCATAAACTTAAAAATGATGATAGAATGTAAAAAAGAATAGGAGGAACTTAAATGACAACTGAAGAATTATTTGAAAAATTAGAGTTGATTCAAAGACTTAAATGTGAAACTCCGACATTAGAGATAAAGAGTGCCGAACAAGGATGCCCAAAACATTTGTATGATTCACTGTCTAGCTTTTCCAATCAAGACGATGGCGGGATAATTATTTTCGGTGTTGATGAAAAACAGAACTATAAGGAAGTGGGAGTATATGATCCGCAGGATATTCAAAAGAAAATAAATGAACAATGTTTGCAGATGGAACCTGTTGTTAGACCATTACTCACAGTTGCTGAAAAGGATGGAAAGTTTTTTGTTTCTGCAGAAATACCAGGTGCAGATATTACGGAAAGACCTGTTTTCTATAAGGGAAAAGGTAGAGTAAAAGGTTCCTTTACGCGTGTCGGAGACAGTGATGAGTCTATGACCGAGTATGAGGTATATAGTTACGAAGCATATAGAAAGAAGTATCAAGATGATATTCGAGTAATTGAGAGAGTGTCGTTTGCTTCATTAAATCAGGAATTGTTAGCAAAGTATATAGAATTATTGAAAAACGGAAAACAGCGATTGGCTGCAATACCTGATAATGAAATATATGAGTTAATGAGCATAAAAAGAGAAAATGTGATTACCTTAAGTGCCGTAATGAATTTTAGTCCTTATCCTCAGGCATATTTCCCACAGCTATGTATTATTGCAACGGTTGTTCCGGGGACGGAAATGGGGACAATTGGAACGCAAGGAGAAAGGTTCTTAGATAATCAGCGAATAGAGGGTAATATTTCAGAAATGCTTGATGGTACAATGCAATTTGTAAGTAGAAATATGCGTACTAAAACAATTATTAATCCGCATACAGGAAAACGTGAGGACCGAACTGATTATCCAATTACTGCAATTAGAGAAGCAATACTTAATGCATTAGTGCATCGTGATTACAGCATTCATACCGAAGGAATGCCTATACAGGTAATAATGTATGAGGATAGAATTGAAATTAGAAATCCGGGTGGAATATATGGAAGGATTAAGATTGATCAGTTAGGAAAAGTGCAGCCTGACACTCGAAATCCGGTAATTGCGTCTGAATTAGAAGTGTTGAAGGTAACAGAAAATCGATATTCTGGAATTCCGACAATTCGCAGAACAATGCAGGAGTACAATTTACCGCAACCAGAATTCTTGGATGAAAGAGGAAGTTTCATTGTTAAATTGTACAAATACAGAGAGAGTGTTGTTACTGGTGAGACAGAGGAAATGGAGAATAGTGAACTGATTTTATTCTGCAAGACGCCAAGAACACGTAAGGAAATATGTGATTATCTAGGGTTGAATTCGGTAACATATGCGATTCAGACACATGTAATGCCTTTGGTTGATAAAGGGATAATTAAAATGAGTATTCCAGATAAACCCAAGAGCCCGAAACAGTTATTTTATTGTGACTAGGAAGAAAAAGAAATCCGGAATTGCGTTGCAAATTCTTTGTTAAATTCCCCCTTGACTCTCCCCTTAAGGGGAGCATGTAAAATTCCTTTATGAGTAAGAAAAAGGAGGAATTTTATGAGTACAAGCTGTATTGAAGTCTGTGAGCTGTCAAAAGCCTTCCATGGCCGGAAGGTTGTGGAAAATCTGACCTTTTCTGTAGAAAAGGGGCAGGTGTTTGGACTTTTGGGACATAATGGAGCGGGAAAAAGTACTACGATTGAGATGATACTGGGGCTAAAGAAGCCTGACAGTGGGCAGGCAGTGATTCTTGGTAAGGAGGCTGCAAAGCACAGAAGGGAAATCTTTGAAAAGGTAGGAGTTCAGCTGCAGGCCTCCAGTTATCAGGCTGCTATCCGGGTGGATGAGGTGTGCAGGGAGCATGCAGCACTTTATAAGGAGCCGAAGGATTATCGTGGGCTTCTGGAAAAATTTGGCCTGTCAGAGCTGGAAAAGAGCCAGGTGATGAAGCTTTCTGGTGGAGAGAGGCAGAAGCTTTCTGTTGTTCTGGCACTGATAGGAAATCCGCAGATTGTATTCTTAGATGAGCTTACAACAGGGCTGGATGTGGCAGCCAGAAGAGAGGTCTGGAGAACATTAAAGGACCTGAAGGACGCTGGGCTTACCATCTTTTTAACTACTCACTATATGGAAGAGGCAGAAAACCTTTGTGACAGAGTTGTATTAATTAAAAATGGGAAAAAGGTCGCAGAGGGAACAGTTGCCGAGGTGGTTGAAAAATCACCCTATGGCAGCTTAGAGGAGGCATATCTTTGGTATATGGATGAGGAGGTGGCGTTATGAGAAGCTTTCTAAAGCTTTACAGTGTTGAACAGAAGCTGTTTTTCAGGTCAGCAGATGTATTTGTGTTTAACTTGTGCATGCCTGTGTCTGCTTTTATATTGATTGCTCTGATTGGAGGAGGAAAGATGGCGGGAGACAGCCATATGACATATCTGCAGAGTGCTTTTGCTTCGCTGGTGGCGGTCGGCATCTGCTGTAGTGCATTTATGAGCATTCCTATTGTGATAGTTGATTACAGAGATAAAAAGATTTTGAAGCACTTTTATTGCAGTCCATGCAGCCCTGCCTGGATTCTTGGAGCAGATACCCTCTGCAGTGCTATTATGGCAGGTATTTCGGCAATTCTTGTTTCTGCTGTGGCAGTTTTTGGCTTTGGGTATCGGATGGAAGGAAATGCCTTGCATTTTGCCGGTGCATGGCTGCTTACGCTGGTTTCTATGTTTTCTATAGGGCTTATGATTGCCAGTCTTTGCAGAACAGTCAAGAGCATGAATGTAGTAACCAGCCTTGTGTACTTTCCGATGCTACTTTTATCCGGGGCAACGATTCCCTACGAGCTGTTTCCTAAGGGACTGCAAAGAGTGACAGATGTCATGCCGCTTACCCAGGGAATCAAGCTGATGAAAGCAGTTTCCATGGATGGAGCCTTAAATTCATCAATATACATTGTTATTTTACTCGTGTTAATTACGGCTATCTGTGGTATCATTGCATTAAAGGCATTTCGATGGGAATAGAGGTGTATTTTATGAAAATGACGGAAGTACATCATTGCTTTGAGGAGAAGGAACCCGGGCATCTGTACAAGATAGGTATGTTTGCACAAATGAACCATATTACGGTAAAAACTCTGCGGTTTTATGAGGAACAGGAGCTTTTGCTTCCGGTCTTTGTAGATAATGAGAATGGATACCGCTATTATACGTTAGATCAGATGTCGGTTCTTCATCAGATTTCTGCTTTAAAGCAGGCGGGATTTACATTGGAGGATATAAAAAGCCTGAAGCGTGGAGTCGATGAGAAGGCTTTTCTTGCCAGAAAAAAGGCAGAGATTTTATCCAGGATTGCTGAGCTTACAAAGCAGCTTACAGTAATTGATGGCTATATAGCAGAGGAGGCAAACTCGTTAGATACACCGGTATTGACAAAAAAGATTCCAGGGGTTATTGCTGCAACAATGCAAAAACGCATTAAAAGCTATGATGCCTTGTTTGAACTGATGCCTGCAATGGGAGCGGAAATGGAAGTCCTTGGCTGCGAGTGTGCTATTCCGGAGTATTGCTTTACACATTATCTGGAGCCGGTCTATAAGGATGAAGATATTCTTGTTGAAGTATGTGAGGCTGTTACAGAAAAAAAAGAAGATTCTGAGCTTGTGAAGTTCAAGGAATTTCCGGAGATTTTGGCGGCATGTATTTACCATAAGGGCTCTTATAATGATTTCCCGCGTACCTATGCGGTTGTCTTAAAATTTATTGAAGAAAATGGCTATGAAATCTGCGGGAATATCCGGGAAAGCTATATTGATGGAGTATGGAATAAAGAAAGCGAAAAGGACTGGCTTTCTCAGATAGAGATTCCTGTGAGAGCAGTCTGATTAATAGAAATGCGGGCATTATAGGCTCTGAAATAGTGATGGAGCTTTAATGCCCGCATAGTTGTTTTTTTAATTATTCCTGATAAGGATTTACATGAACCATGATATGCTTCACTTTAGGAAACTCGGCTTCTATTGCATCATGGACCTTTTCGGCAATGGCATGAGTTTCATTGAGGGGACGGTTGCCGTCAGCACTAATCTCAATGTCTACATAGATTTTATTCCCAAATACGCGGGTATTTAAAAAATCCACATTCAGGACACCGTCATGAGAACGGGCACATTCAGCGATTGCCTGCTCGGTAGCTTCATCACAGGAGTGGTCTACCATTTTACTAATGGCATCCTTAAAAATATCAATAGCTGCTTTGACGATAAAAATACAGATAATAAGGCTGGCAACAGGATCAAGAATCGGAAAACCCATCCGGGCTCCGCCAATACCAATCAATGCACCAATAGAGGAAAGGGCATCGCTTCTGTGATGCCAGGCATCGGCCATAAGGGCACTGGAGTCAATACGCTCAGCATTTATCTTTGTATACCAGTACATTGCTTCCTTGGAAGCAATGGAAATAATAGCAGCGATAAGAGCCAGAACACCTGGAATCTGTAAATCATGGTAGCTGCCGCCCAAAATATTTTGTAAGGCATCAAAGCCTATCATAAGGCCGGTCAAAAGAAGGACAACAGATAGGATAATGGCGGCGACACATTCAAAACGCTCGTGTCCATAAGGGTGTTCGCGGTCGGAAGCCTTGGATGAGAATTTAACACCGATAATAACAACGATACTGCTGAATACGTCAGAAGCTGAATGAACAGCATCGCTGACCATAGCACCGGAATGAGCTAAAATTCCTGCCAGTAGCTTAAAGGCAGATAAAATCAGATTTCCGATGATGCTGACTAAGGTTACCCTTGTGGCAGTTCTTTCAAACTCCGAAGCAGATGAAAAAGATGATTGCATTTTGCTGTTTGGTTCCATAATAGTTACCTCCTAAAATAAAGTATGATAGCTCTATGGCACTTGCTCTTTTTCTTGGAAAAGGGTAAAAAAACACCCACGATTCCAGTAATAGCAACTACTGTCCCGCGGATGTGATATCCACTGTCACTTGTGTGACCCGGCTCCATAGGCATTTGCCCTCGGCCTGCTCAGTTTGTACTGTAGATTAATATGCAGTGCAAAGAGTATTGCCATTACTATATCAAAAGGAATAGAAAATGTCAAGGATAATTTTGCTCTACATAGAGGGAAAGCAGGATAAAAGCCGTCTTCCACTGCTTTTAAATAAGTATTATTCAGAAATTTACGATGCAGAAGGACAGCTGCAGCGGATTGCAATTATCTCAACGAATAGCTGCACCAATATCAAGACCTATGCCAATTTGAAATATATTAACCAGCTTTATCTGCGGGAGCAGTTTTTAATGATTCGGGATGGGGATGGCAAGGATGCAAAGAAGCTGAAGCAGGAGCTGTGCAGCTATTATGCAGAACGCCGCCGGGAGGACGCCGGGGCGCTTCCGAGAGTGGAACCGAAAAACGTATTAATTTTAAAATACTATTCCTTTGAAATAAGGCTACCGCAATCCCACTGGCTTTAGACGGTGGGTTAAGGTAGCCAAAA
>NZ_LNAM01000219.1 GCF_001461035.1 Acetivibrio ethanolgignens
AGTCACCGCGGACGGAAGCGCCTGAGATATGTGCTGTATGAGGCAGCGATATCGCTGATTGGAAAGAATGCGGAGTTTCGGGAAATACATGAGTATTATCGGAGCCGCAAGAAAAATCCGCTGAAAAAAATGCAGTCAGTGGTTGCGGTAGCCTGCAAGGTTATAAGGGTATTCTACGCGATCCTTACAAAAGGTGTAGATTATGATGCGGAGAAACTGATGGGAGACATTAGAAGAGCGCAGATGCAGGCAGCATAACAACCAGAGACAAAAGCAATCCCCCTGTCACAGTTGAATTGAGCCTTTAGAAAACAGATTTGAGAGCTGAATTCAGCTGTGACAGGAAAGCTGAAAGGTATGAGAAACGGGTCAGAAAAACGTCCACCGAAAGGTGCTGGTTTGTGGATCGTACAGAACAGGTCAGTAAGACTTAAGACAAAGAATGAGCCAGTAGTCGGCAGGAATATTTTCCATAGGGCATGACCCTGACAAGGAGCTAAGCTGACACCCTGGTTATGGATAGGCGGGACGAAGGAAGTTAGGACCCTGTAGAAATGCGGGAGATCCTGGTAGACACGGGAGGTACGCTGCCGTAGAAGGATGGGTATACACAAGGCCATGTAGAAGGAAACTCAAGACGTTTTATTTCGTGTACCCAAAACCAGCTATTTTCGTACCAGATACAGAGAAATGTCCATACCTATGGCTCCTTCTTCTGAGATATTTATTGATAATATACTGAAAAAACCTTGATTTTTAAGGAAAAAAGACTTGACTTAATAGGGAGGAATTGGACTATTTAGGAAATAAATTTCCAAAGGATGTTACTATATTTTGGGATGATGCTTTTGGATTTGATACGGAGCGATTGAGGAGTTTTTGCGAGGAAATGATCAAAGCAAAACCACATCTTTGGTCATGTGGAATACGTGTTGATAGAGTATCATTGGAACTGCTAAAATTGTTACATAAGGCAGGCTGTGTAAAGGTTAATTTTGGAGTTGAAAGTGGTTCGCAGAGAATTTTGAATGAATCCATGAAAGGTATTTCTTTGGATCAGATTAGAAATGCAGTAAAATGGGCACAAGAAGCAGGAATATATAATTCATGCAGTATTATAATTGGACACCCGGGTGATACTGCTGATACGGTGGAGGAAACATTGAAATTTGCTGAAGAATTGTTGAATAGTGGAGCGACCTCTTGTACATTTAATGCAATGGTGCCATTTCCTGGAACGTATGTTTATGAAAAAAGGGATGAATTAGGTATCAAGTTTATTACAGATAAGTGGGAAGAATATAATTTTCTCAATCCGGTCTTTGAAACTAAGGGCTTAGATGTGGAGCAGCTTAGAAAATATCTGATAGAAGGGTTGATTTTGTGGGGAAAATATAAAAATAATAGAGATAAGATACATGGGCGGATTAGGAAAAGAGATTCTATATTGCTTGGAGAACTTTTAGGGAGGAACATTCAAACATGAAAAAATCAATAATAGCTTACTATAGTAAAAAATATATTTTTAAAGAACTGATAATTGGTGTTTTGTATCTAGGATTTATTGCCTTATCTCTGCTGGGGCCTTATTTAATGCAGTATTTTATTGACAGCATTATACCAAAAAGAAATTTACAAAATATCATTTTTTTTGCTTTATTTTTCTTGTCTGTATACCTGCTTATGGGTGGAATTGCTCTTACAATCAAGTATTTCGTTGTAAATTTGGAGAATGCTATAGTGACAGATTTGAGAAATGAGATGTTTCGTAAGCTGGTACATCTGCCATTAGGTTTTTACAGAGAGCATAAGCTAGGTTCGATTTTAGAAAGGCTGGTTAGAGATACCGGTGTTGTCCATTCTATATGGGGGTATTTATTTCCAAGCATTTTTTCATCCTTTATTACCTTCCTTGCAACTCTGGCTATTATTGCAAGAAAAAGCTGGCTGATGGCTATTCTGGCATTATGGACCATCGGTATCTATGTTTTTATTTTTCGTTATTATAACGAAAAGCTAAGAAGGTTATATATGGATACGAGAGAGGATGCAGATAAAATAAACTCCTCCATTACGGATGCATGGAACGGTGCTAAGGAGATTAAAATTTTTCAATTGGAAAATTTAATTACAAAGCGTTTTGAAGAGCTTAGCACAGTATTGAAAAAGCACAACTGTAATATGGAAATTAAAAGTGAATTTTCTAGCCAGCTTATGAGCTTGGCTACAACGCTGGGTACTCTGGTTACCTTATGCGTTGGTGGCTATTTGGTTATTCAGGGTGAGTTTACAATTGGTATGCTCGTTGCCTTGCAAACCTATGTTGCAAAGCTGTATTCTCCGGCACAGGATATTGCAGATATGGCAGTTGACTATAGAAAATATCAGATTAATATTGATAGAATGAATCAGATTTTATGTCTTGAGAGTGAAGAGATTTCAGGAAAACTATATGAGAAAAAAAGCAGAGGGGGAATCCGATTAGAGGATGTTAGTTTTTCCTATGGCTCCCATGAGGTTTTGAAAAGGCTTTCCTTTGAGCTGGAAGGCAAGGGTAAGGTTGCAATTGCAGGCAAAAGCGGCTCTGGAAAAACGACCCTGTTAAATATATTGATGGGTCTGCAAAAGCCATCTTCAGGAAAGGTATTCTGGGGAGAGCATAGGATAGGTGAAAGCTCTATTGAAGAGCTGAGAAGTAATATTTCTTTGGTTTCACAAGATACCTATTTGTTTCATATGAGTGTATACGATAATATTTGTATTGGAAATCCAGAGGCGTCAGAGGATGAAATTCAGAGAGTTATAAAATTAATGGAAATTGATAAGATTGTAGAACCATTTCCAGATAAGTTAGATACCGTTATAGCGGAAATGGGGAAAAATATATCAGGAGGACAGCTTCAGAGAATATCAATTGCACGTGCTTTATTGAAAAAGGCACCGATTTTAATACTGGACGAAGCAACCAGTAATATAGATTCTATCAGTGAACAGATTATACAAAAGGCATTAAATGAGATAAAGGAATCTACACTGGTGATAATTGTAAGTCACAGGTTATCCAGCCTGAAGGAAGTAGATTGTATTTATGTCCTTGATAATGGAGAGCTTTGTCAGAAGGGAGGATTTTCTGAACTTCTTTTAGAGGATGGGGTGTTTAAGAGCTTATTTTGTGAACAAATTATCGGAGATGACGATTGTTAATAGTGTATATGCCTATGTTCCCGCTTTTGGCAGCATCAAAACAGGTACTGAAACCCTTAAAATTAGGGTGTTTCAGTGCTTGTTTTTGCTACTGTGATATATGGTATTTCGCTTACTTAGACCGTAGGAAGCCTGGCTGTTATGGAAACAGAATTTTCAGATATTTACACTTGACTGCGGTGAAGTTTATGTATACACTAGAATATAACTAAATTTTTAAGTATCCGGCGGATACGAAGGAGGTAACGAATGGAATTTAACGTTGCAGTCATTCCGGGAGACGGGATAGGCCCGGAAATCGTAAGAGAAGCACAAAAGGTGCTGGATAAGGTAGGCAAGGTCTATGGCCACACCTTTCATTATACAGAGCTTTTAATGGGAGGAGCATCTATAGACGTTTATGGCGTTCCATTGACAGAGGAGACTGTGACTAAGGCTAAGGCTAGTGACTCTGTATTGATGGGTTCTATCGGCGGGAATACCCAGACATCTCCATGGTATCAGCTGGAGCCATCCAAGCGTCCGGAGGCAGGATTATTACAGATAAGAAAGGAGTTGAAGCTTTTTGCCAATCTTCGGCCTGCTTATCTGTATGATGAGCTTAAAGCGGCCTGTCCGCTAAAGGAGGAGCTTACAAAAGATGGCTTTGACATGATTATTGTAAGAGAGCTGACCGGCGGTCTGTATTTTGGAGAACGAAAAACGGTTGAGGAAAATGGTATAAAAAAGGCGATTGATACACTGACCTATGATGAAAAGGAAATCTGCAGGATTGCTAAGCGTGGCTTTGATATTGCAATGAAGCGGAGAAAAAAAGTGACAAGTGTAGATAAAGCAAATGTTTTAGATTCTTCCAGACTTTGGAGAAAGGTTGTAGAAGAGGTCGCAGCAGACTATCCAGAGGTTACGTTGGAGCATATGCTGGTCGATAACTGTGCGATGCAGCTGGTTAAGGATCCGGCTCAGTTTGATGTTATTCTGACAGAGAATATGTTTGGCGACATTTTATCCGATGAAGCCAGTATGGTGACAGGCTCTATCGGGATGCTATCTTCTGCCAGCCTAAATGAAACAAAGCTGGGACTTTACGAGCCAAGTCATGGCTCTGCACCGGATATTGCCGGACAGAACATGGCTAATCCAATTGCAACCATTCTTTCAGCAGCGATGATGCTTCGTTACTCCTTTGATCTGGATAAGGAGGCAGATGCGGTAGAAGAAGCAGTAAAAAAGGTATTAAAGGATGGCTACCGGACAAAGGATATTATGTCTGAAGGCTGCAAAGAGGTAGGCACAAAGGAAATGGGCGATGTAATCGTTTCCAATATCTAAGAGATTTTATTTATTATACATAGAAAAGAGGTCTTTGAAGATGAAAAGTGATGCTGTAAAAAAGGGGATTTCGCAAGCACCCCACCGTTCCCTGTTCAACGCACTTGGTTTTACAAAGGAAGAGATGGATAGACCGTTAGTCGGTATTGTAAGCTCCCATAATGAAATTGTACCAGGTCATATGAATCTGGATAAGATAGTAGAAGCCGTCAAGCTTGGTGTAGCCATGGCTGGCGGTACACCTGTCGTTTTTCCGGCGATTGCTGTCTGTGATGGTATTGCTATGGGGCACACTGGCATGAAATATTCTCTGGTGACCCGGGATTTAATTGCAGATTCTACGGAATGTATGGCGTTAGCTCATCAATTTGATGCTCTGGTTATGGTACCGAACTGCGATAAGAATGTTCCGGGACTTTTAATGGCGGCAGCCAGAATTAATGTGCCTACAGTATTTGTATCCGGCGGTCCGATGCTGGCAGGTCATGTCAAGGGAGAAAAAAGAAGTCTTTCCAGTATGTTTGAGGCTGTAGGTGCTCACGTTGCAGGAAAAATGACGTTGGAAGAGCTGGAGGAATTTGAAAACAAGGTCTGCCCGACCTGCGGCTCCTGCTCTGGTATGTATACGGCTAATTCCATGAACTGTCTTACTGAGGTTCTTGGTATGGGCCTTCGTGGTAATGGAACTATTCCGGCTGTATATTCCGAGAGAATCCGTCTGGCAAAGCATGCCGGTATGAAGGTTATGGAGCTTTTGCAAAGGAATATTCGACCGAGAGATATCCTGACGGAAAAGGCATTTTTAAATGCCCTGACGGTAGATATGGCCCTTGGCTGCTCCACTAACAGTATGCTGCATCTTCCGGCGATTGCTCATGAGGTCGGCATCGACTTAAATCTTGACATTGCGAATGAAATCAGCAAGAAAACGCCAAATCTGTGCCATCTGGCACCGGCTGGCCATACTTATATGGAGGATTTGAATGAGGCCGGAGGTGTCTATGCTGTTATGAATGAATTAAATAAAAAGAACCTATTATATACCGATTTAATTACAGCAACAGGAAAGACCGTTGGCGAAAATATCAGGGGCTGTGTCAATAGAAATCCGGAAATTATCCGACCGATTGACAATCCTTACAGCCAGACTGGTGGTATTGCGGTGCTGCGGGGCAATCTGGCACCGGATACCGGTGTCGTAAAGCAGTCTGCAGTAGCACCGGAGATGATGGTGCATGAGGGCCCGGCTAGAGTCTTTGACTGTGAAGAGGATGCGATTGCAGCGATTACTGGTGGAAAGATTAAGGCGGGAGATGTTGTGGTTATCCGCTATGAAGGTCCAAAAGGTGGACCTGGCATGAGAGAGATGTTAAATCCGACCTCTGCGATTGCCGGTATGGGTCTTGGAGCTACAGTAGCCCTGATTACCGATGGTCGTTTCTCCGGAGCCTCCAGAGGAGCCTCGATTGGTCACGTTTCACCGGAAGCAGCCGTTGGTGGTCCGATTGCTCTGGTAGAAGAGGGTGATATCATTAAAATTAATATTCCAGAAAATAAGTTGGACTTTGTAGTCAGTGAAGAAGAGCTGGACAGAAGAAGAAAGGCATGGGTGCCGAGAGAGCCTAAGGTAACGACAGGCTATCTTGGACGCTATGCAAAGATGGTTACCTCCGGCAACCGCGGTGCCATTTTGGAGAAATAGGAAGAAAAGGAAGGTGTACTATGCAGTTAACAGGTTCAGAAATTGTCATTGAATGTTTAAAGGAGCAGGGAGTGGATACCGTTTTTGGCTATCCCGGCGGAGCTATTTTAAACATTTATGATGCTTTATATAAACATAACGGGGAGATTCGCCATATTCTGACCTCCCATGAGCAGGGAGCCTCTCATGCAGCAGATGGCTATGCAAGAGCAACAGGTAAGGTCGGTGTATGCATGGCGACCTCTGGTCCGGGGGCTACCAATCTGGTCACAGGTATTGCAACTGCTTATATGGATTCCGTTCCTATTGTTGCAATTACCGCTAATGTAGGTGTTTCTCTTTTAGGAAAGGATAGCTTTCAGGAGATTGATATTGCCGGTGTGACAATGCCGATTACAAAGCATAATTTTATTGTAAGGGATGTAAAAAGGCTGGCAGAAACGATTCGGAGAGCCTTTCGGATAGCACAGAGCGGCCGTCCGGGGCCGGTGCTTGTGGATATTCCAAAGGATGTAACTGCAAGTAAGGCAGAATATACCTATGTAAAGCCAGAGCTGATGGAGCATCAGGCAGACAGTATTTTGGAAAGCGATATAGAGCGGGCTTTGAAGATGATGAAGAAGTCCAAAAGGCCTTTTATCTTTGTTGGTGGAGGTGCCGTTATTTCAGGAGCATCAGAAGAACTTATCACCTTGGCTCACAAGCTGGATGCACCGGTAACCGATTCTTTAATGGGAAAGGGTGCCTTTCCGGGAACGGATGAGCTTTATATGGGAATGCTTGGAATGCATGGTACGAAAGCTGCCAACCTGGGTGTGACCGGCTGTGATCTTCTCGTGACAGTAGGTGCCCGCTTTAGTGACCGTGTTACTGGCAATGCTAAAAAATTTGCTAAAAATGCAAAAATTCTGCAAATTGATATAGATCCGGCAGAAATCAATAAAAATGTGATAAGTGATGCCAGTGTCATCGGAGATGTAAAAGAGGTATTAAAAAGGATTAATGCCCATCTGGAGCAGATGAGCCATAAGGAATGGGTAAATCATGTTCAGGAAATTAAAAAGGAATTTCCTTTAAAATATTATCCGAACGGATTAACAGGCCCATATATTATTGAGGAACTTTATAAAGTAACAAAGGGAGATGCCATTGTTGTGACAGAGGTTGGCCAGCATCAGATGTGGGCAGCTCAGTTCTACCGATACAAAAAGCCAAGAACTCTTTTGACCTCTGGAGGCTTAGGAACCATGGGCTATGGCCTTGGAGCCGCCCTGGGAGCGAAGATAGCCTTTCCGGAAAAACAGGTTGTCAATGTGGCAGGAGATGGATGCTTCCGCATGAACATGAATGAAATTGCTACCGCTGTTCGCTACAATATTCCAGTGGTACAGATTGTCATCAACAACCATGTACTTGGTATGGTACGTCAGTGGCAGACACTGTTTTACGAGAAACGTTACTCCAACACCATATTGGATGACAGTGTGGATTTTGTGAAGCTGGCAGAGGCTATGGGGGCGGTAGGAATCCGTGTCACCAAAAAGGAAGAGGTTTATCCGGCTCTTGAAAAGGCATTTTCATTAGGCAGACCGGTAGTTATTGATTGCATTATTGATTGCGATGATAAAGTGTTCCCGATGGTACCGGCAGGAGCGGCAATAGAAGAGGTATTTGATGAGGATGATTTAAAACAAAAATGAGTATAAAGGGAGGATATAAGCATGGGAAGAGTATATAATTTTTCCGCTGGCCCGGCGGTTCTGCCGGAGGAGGTTTTAAAGGAAGCAGCAGCTGAAATGCTGGATTATAACGGTACAGGAATGTCCGTTATGGAGATGAGTCACCGCTCCAAGGCATATCAGGAAATCCTGGATACCGCAGAGAAGGATTTAAGAGAGCTTGTGAATATTCCGGATAACTACAAGGTGCTGTTTTTACAGGGCGGTGCGTCCCAGCAGTTTGCCATGATTCCGATGAATCTGATGAAGAATAAGGTGGCTGATTATATTATTACCGGTCAGTGGGCAAAGAAAGCTTATCAAGAGGCCTGTATTTATGGAAAGGCTAACCCAGTGGCATCCTCTGCGGATGAGACTTTTTCCTATATACCAGACTGCTCCGACCTTCCCATTAGCGAAGATGCAGACTATGTTTACATTTGTGAGAATAATACGATTTACGGCACCAAGTTTAAAACTCTGCCAAATACCAAGGGAAAGACTTTGGTAGCGGATGTATCCTCCTGCTTTTTATCTGAGCCTGTGGATGTGACAAAATATGGCGTAATTTATGGTGGTGTTCAGAAGAATATCGGCCCGGCAGGTGTTGTTATTGTAATTATCCGTGAGGATTTGATTACTGAGGACACACTTCCTGGCACACCAACCATGTTAAAATACAAAACCCACGCAGATGCAGGTTCTCTTTATAATACACCACCTGCCTACGGCATCTATATCTGCGGCAAGGTATTTCAGTGGTTGAAAAAACAGGGCGGTCTGGCTGCGATGAAGGAAAGAAACGAAGAAAAGGCAAAAATCCTCTATGATTTTCTGGATGAGAGCGAGCTGTTCAGGGGAACTGTCCGCAAGGAGGACCGTTCTTTAATGAATGTACCCTTTGTAACGGGAAGGGAAGAGTTGGATGCTAAATTTGTCAAGGAAGCGAAAGCAGCAGGCTTTGAAAATTTAAAGGGCCACAGAACTGTCGGAGGTATGCGTGCCAGCATCTACAATGCTATGCCAAAGGAGGGCGTAGAGAAGCTGGTTGCATTTATGAAAAAATTTGAGGAAGAAAACAAGGAAAACCTGTAAAGAGACGGAATTTTGTAGAAGTGGAGGGAAACATGGTAAAGGTAAAATGCTTAAATCCTATTTCTCCTTATGGTATGGACCTTCTTACAGAGAATTATCAGGTTGTTGAGGAGCTGGAAAATGCTCAGGCTGTTTTAGTAAGAAGTGCGTCTATGCACGACCTGTCTTTGCCAGAGGGGCTTAGCTGTGTAGCCAGAGCTGGAGCCGGAGTTAATAATATTCCACTGGATAAGTGTGCAGAGGCTGGAGTTGTTGTATTTAATACCCCTGGTGCCAATGCTAACGGTGTAAAGGAGCTAGTGGTTGCTGGACTTATGCTGGCCTCCAGAGATTTGGTCGGTGGTATGCGTTGGATTTCAGAAAATCGTGATGATGAGAATATTAATAAGACAATGGAAAAGGCGAAAAAAGCCTTTGCAGGTAAGGAGGCTATGGGAAAAAAGCTTGGAGTCATTGGACTAGGAGCCATTGGTGTCCTGGTAGCCAATGCAGGAGCTTCTCTTGGTATGGAAGTCTATGGCTGTGATCCGTATCTTTCCGTTGAGCATGCCCTTTCTTTATCACGAAGTGTGCATCTGGTAAAAACCAATGAGGAAATTTTCCGTGAATGTGATTATATTACGGTTCATGTACCGTTAATGGATACAACAAAGCATATGATTAATGCGGAAACGATTGGACAGATGAAGGATGGCGTTATTATTCTCAACTTTGCAAGAGATTTGCTGGTAAATGATGATGATATGGGAACTGCATTGGCTTCCGGCAAGGTTGCAAAATATGTAACGGATTTTCCAAATGCGAAAACAGCAAATATGGAAGGGGTAATTGCATTTCCTCATTTGGGAGCCTCAACCGAGGAATCCGAGGATAACTGTGCCAGAATGGCTGTACAGGAAATTATGGATTATATGGAGAATGGAAACATCCACAACTCTGTAAATTATCCGGACTGTGATGCCGGAAGCTGCAATACCAGAAGTCGCCTTACGATTTGTCATAAGAATATTCCAAATATGTTAAGCCAGTTTACAGCAGCCTTCTCCGAAGAGGGCGTAAATATCGAAAATCTGGTAAATAAGTCCAGAGGAGAGTACGCCTACACAGTAATGGATGCGTCAGTAGAGCCGTCTGAAGCTGCATTGGAAAAAATTTCAAAAATCGACGGTGTTTTGAGGGCACGTCTGGTAAAATAAAAATTAAAAAGGATATGGGGGCGATTTATCCATATCCTTTTTGACTTATTTCTTTAAAACTCCAGTGATTTCTGCAATGTACAGATTATGGTAGTCCTTGTCACGATACCAGGTATCCTGAATAGAGGGATCAAGAAAGCTCTCTGGAGTAATTTTCTGGCAGCACAGCTTACGACATAAGAAGATGCAGGAGGCCTCTTCAATATAAGGGATATTCTTGTGATAGCTGACAGTAAGACCGGCTGTAGTGAGCTTATCTTCATCACGGCCGGAGGCCTTACCCAGATAACCGAGGGCTTTTCTGTATTTTTCCTCTCCGAAAACAGCCAGGGAAAAGAATTCGGAAGCATCTAGGCATTCTTTGGTATAGCGGCTGTCACGGATGACAATAAAAGCAGCATTTTTACCCCACATAATACCAAGACCACCCCAGGAAGCTGTCATGGCATTGAACTTTCCGTCTTTTTCAGCTGTAACGGCGAACCAGTCCTTCCCAATCATCTGGAATGGGCTGAAATCAAAGGAATCTGGTGAAACCAGAGTAAATGTATTCATAAAAATCCTCCTTTAGGCATTGTTTTCAAAATAGTATAGGTGAAATTTAAGAATTTTTCAATAGAATTTTAATTTTTGTTTCCTGAAGAATGTAGTATACTAGCAGCAGAGAGATAAGCTGTTATGGCAGAGAACGAAAGAAAAGGAGATTGCCTTGGACAGATATAATAATGCAAAGCTTTGGCAGATAGGGTGTTTTTCCCTGAATAATGCTGCTACCAATCTTTATATGGCAATGATGCTTTATGTATCCTATTACGCCAATTCTGTTGCAGGAATTGGTGTTGTTTTGGTATCCTTTCTTCTGACGGCATTAAACATATTTGATGGAGTGACAGATCCGGCAGCAGGCTATTTGTTAGATCATACCCAAGGCAGATTTGGAAAATTCCGTCCCTTTATGGTGGCTGGAAATTTCCTAATGGCAGCCAGCAGCCTGCTATTATTTTTTACGATGCACCTGCTCCCCTCCTTTTTGCGGGTAGGTTATTTTATTTTAATATATGCAGTATTTATTCTTGGATATACCTGTCAGACGGTGGTTGGAAAATCAGGTCAGTCAGCATTAACAGATAATCCGGCTCAGAGACCGTTGGCGACTTATTTTGATTCAATGTTTTTTATGGCCTCCTATGGAGGAATTGCTTTATTTGTGTCAAATTTTTTAGTACCAAGGTTTGGCGATTTTGACTCTATAAAGCTATTCCAGGTATTGACCCTTGTAGTTGTGATTTTATCTGCTTTATGCACTCTTTTGGCAATCATTGGTATCTGGGAAAAGGATCCGGCAGCAGGCAGAACCAAGCTGAGGAAGCCGCTACAAAAGACAGAACGGATACGGCTTCGGGATTATAAAGAGGTTATAATCCACAACCGGCCAATTCAGATGCTTATTCTATCAGCCTGTATGAATCGTTTTGCAGCTACGGTTTATGGGCACACTGCGGTTGGTGTTATGCTTTTCGGAATTATGATGAAGGATTATTCGATTGCCGGGCTGATTGGTGTACTTACGGCAATACCGACACTTTTGGTAGTGAGCGGAGGAATTTGGATTGCCCAGCGGTTTGGGCAAAAAAAGGCATTGGTGCTATCTACCTGGGCAGCGATTGGATTGCAGGCATGGATGTTTTTACTGCTCTGGCAGGGAAGTGTTGATAGGATTCATTTTGGACTGAGCTGCTGGAATGGTATCACCTGGGCATTTTTCTGGCTGTTTGTGTTGCTAAATGGATGTAAATCTATTACGAATAATATGGTAGTGCCGATGATTGCTGATTGTACGGATTACGAGGTATACCGGAGCGGAAAATATGTACCGGGATTAATGGGAGCTATGTTTTCTTTTGTGGACAAGGTCTTTGCTGCTCTTGGCACTGCTTTTGTGGGAATTGTTCTGGCTGCGGCAGGCTTTGGACAGAGACTTCCTCAGGTGACAGATGAGGTGACGGATACCATCCGGTATGTCACTTTGTTTTTGTACTGTGTGATTCCGGCAGCGGGATGGCTGTGTTCTGTATTTGCCATGAAATACTATAAGCTGGACAAAAAAAGGATGCAGGAGGTCCAGAAGGGAAAGGGAAAAAGAGGGAACTAAAGGTACTTTTTTGAACTTTTTGCATTTCTTACATCGCCGGTTCCCTTTTTTTTTGATTTGTGTTATAATGGGGAAAAGCATTGCTTTTACACATACAAAATAAGTAACAGAGGGTGAATCCATGGGAAATTTTTTTGATCCAAACAGTGGAATTATGGGATTTATGTCTAAGGTGGCTGATATGGTACTATTGAGTCTTCTGTGGGTAGTGTGCTCCATTCCGGTTGTGACGATAGGAGCTGCGACAGCAGCCCTTTATTATACAGCGGTAAAGTCTATTCGCAGAGATAGAAGCTATATTTTCCAAAGCTTTATTTCTTCCTTTAAGGAAAATCTTATTCAGGGGACACTTCTATGGCTGCTGCTGTTGGCAGTAATAGCTGTTTTAGGGGTGAATTTAAGATTTTGTCAGGGGCTGTTTGCTATGGAGACAGGACAAGTAACAGGTCTTTTGCTTATGGCAGTATATTCCTTTATGGGGTTGCTGTCAGGCTTTACGGCACTGTATATGCTGCCGGTGCTATCCAGGTTTACTTTGAAAAAAAGAGAGATTCTAAAGATGTCGCTTTTCATGAGCATACGTCATCTTCCATATACGATATTGCTGGCAGTTATTATAGTTCTTGTGACTGTTGCAACTGCATATGTTCCTATTACGGTGTTGATAGCACCGGCAGTAGGAGCTCTTTTGTATTCGTTCCCGATGGAGCGGGTATTAAAGCAGTATATCAAAGAAGAGGAGAAGGACGGAGCAAAAGATGAGTGGTATTTAGAATAGAGAAAGATGATGGAGGAATGGATATGAGTAGTGTACTGTACGATTTGATGGACTGGGCTGAAATCGAGGCGGTTGTTTATTCGGAAGAGGATCATCCTAGAAGGATTTTAGGCCCCCATGTGACAAAGCAGGGTGTTTTGATTCAAGCCTTTGTTCCTTATGCAAGAAAGCTTGAGGTAAAGGTTACAAAAACCGGCAAGCTGTATCCCATGGAGCTGGTGGATGAGGAAGGCTTTTATGCAGTACTGCTGCCAGAAAAGAAAATTCCGGAATATACCCTTTCTATTACCTATGGTGATGGCCAGGTAAAGGAAATGCAGGATGCTTACAGCTTTCCAGGTGTGATTACAGAAAAGGACAGAAATCTATTTACTAAGGGTATTCATTATAATGTGTATGATGTGCTGGGAGCACATCCAATGAGGATCAATGGCGTAGCTGGTACACAGTTTGCTGTATGGGCACCGAATGCGATTCGTGTCAGTGTCGTTGGTGATTTTAACAGCTGGGACGGAAGAACCTACCAGATGGAGCGTCTGGGGGACTCTGGTATTTTTGAGCTTTTTGTACCAGGTGTTCTGGAAGAAATGATTTATAAATATGAGATTAAGGTAAAGGGTGGACTTCCAATATTGAAGGCTGACCCGTATGCCTTTGGAGCAGAGCTTCGTCCTAATACAGCTAGTGTTGTCTGGAGTCTGGAGCATCACAAGTGGAAGGATGCTAAGTGGTTGGAAAAGAGAAAGAAAGCAGATTATGACAAGGAACCGATGGCGATTTATGAGCTGCATTTAGGCTCCTGGAAAAAGCCACAGGTGCCGGAGGGCGAGGAGGACAATGCTTTCTACAACTATAGAGAGCTGGCTCCGATGATTGCAGAATATGTAAAGAAGATGAATTATACTCATATAGAGCTGATGCCGATTATGGAGCATCCCTTTGATGGCTCCTGGGGGTATCAGGTGACTGGCTATTATGCTGCAACAGCCAGATATGGTACCCCAGAAGACTTTATGTATTTTGTGGACTATATGCATAATAAGGGAATTGGTGTTATTCTGGACTGGGTACCGGCTCATTTTCCAAGAGATGCCTTTGGACTGGCTAATTTTGACGGAACCTGTCTTTATGAGCATTTTGATCCAAGACAGGGAAGCCATCCACACTGGGGAACTCTGATTTATAATTACGGAAGACCACAGGTATCCAACTTCCTGATTGCCAATGCACTATTCTGGGTAGATAAATATCATGCCGATGGTATCCGTATGGATGCGGTTGCGTCCATGCTTTATCTGGATTATGGAAAGAATGACGGTGAATGGGTGCCTAATAAATATGGTGGCAATGGCAATCTGGAAGCTATGGATATGTTAAGGCACTTAAATACCGTATTCAAGAAGAGAAAGGATGGAGCTCTTTTGATTGCAGAGGAGTCTACGGCATGGCCGAAGATTACCGGAAGCATCAAGAATGATGGCCTTGGCTTTGACTATAAGTGGAATATGGGCTGGATGAATGATTTTACCAACTATATGAAGACAGATCCATTATTCCGCAAGGGCTGCCATGGAGGATTGACCTTCAGCATGGTATATGCTTACAGTGAGAAATTCATATTGGTGTTGTCTCATGATGAGGTAGTACATGGAAAAGGTTCTATGATTAACAAGATGCCAGGTGAATATGAGCAGAAGTTTGCTAATCTAAGAGCAGCCTATGGCTTTATGATGGCACATCCTGGAAAGAAGCTTTTATTCATGGGACAGGATTTTGCACAGTTTTCTGAATGGAGTGAGGAAAAAAGCCTGGAGTGGGAGCTGGTAGAACAGTATGACAGCCATAGAAAGATGCAGGAGTATGTAAGTGTCCTGAATGCATTGTATCAGAAATATCCGGCCTTTTACCAGCTGGATTCAAATCCAAAGGGCTTTGAGTGGATTAACTGTAATGATGCGGAGAAGAGTATCGTTTCTTTTGTTCGTAAGACTACGAAAAAAGAGGAAACCATGCTGGTTGTATGCAACTTCACACCGGTAGTTCGGGAAAAATTTGGCGTAGGAGTTCCGTTTGCAGGAAAATATAAGGAAATTTTTAACAGTGATGATGTAAAATTTGGCGGCGACGGTAATACAAATCCAAGAGTTAAGACCTCGAAAAAGCAGGAGTGGGATGGACGAGACAATTCTATCCAGATTACCGTTCCACCACTCGGAATTGCTGTATTTACCTGTACACCGGAGAAGCCGGCAGCAAAAAAGCCAGTGGTGAAAAAAACAACTGCAAAGAAAACAGAACCGGTAAAGCTTGAGGATAAAAAGCCGAAGACAGAGAAGCTGGAAACGAAGAAAGAGGCACCGGTGAAAAAGGGAAGGAAAAAGAAAAAATAAGCGAGTAATAGGAAATGAGGTAGCTTGATGAAAGAATGGCTTGCAAAAGAGGCGGAGCTTAGGACGTGGCTGGACAGAATTACCCCACCTTTAGAAGCCCTGGGAAAGGATATATTAGCAGCTCTTTTAATTTTCCTTATTGGAAGAAGAATTGTAAAATGGCTGAATAAGATTTTAAAACGTTCCTTTGAGCGGTCAAATATGGAAGAGGGACTAAGTCATTTTTTGCTGTCATTTATCAATATTACACTGAATATTATTGTAGCCTTTATGGCTGTCAGTGTATTTGATGCTGCAGTGACTTCAATTATGGCTGTTCTGGGCTCGGCGGGGCTGACACTGGGGCTTGCTCTTCAGGGAAGCTTAAGTAATCTGGCAGGTGGTGTCCTTATTCTGATTATGAGGCCCTTCCAGGTAGGAGACTATATTATAACAGGTACAAAAGAAGAAGGTACAGTGATAGGAATTGATATTTTTTATACCCATCTTCTTACGATAGATAATAGAAGAGTGGTGATTCCTAATGGAGGCTTGTTAAACTCAAGCATTACCAATGTTACTCGTGAATCGGTACGACGATTAGATCTTCTGGTTTCTGTAGATTACTCTGAGAATATTCAAAAGGTGAAGAAAATTTTACTTGAGCTTTTGGCTACTCAGGAGATGGTTCTTGGCGATCGACCGATTGATATTTATGTTAATTCCTTTGATCCAAGTGCAATTTCTATTGGACTCAGGGTGTGGACGGAAACAGAAAATTACTGGACACTGAAATGGAAGCTTTTAGAGGAAATTAAGGAAGAATTTGACAGAAATGAAATTGTGATACCATTTAATCAGCTGGATGTAAATATCAGTAGAGATGACAAAATTGAAAAAGGTTCTGATATTTGATATCAGAACAAAGGCGTTCTCATTTATTTGAGGACGCCTTCTTATATTATACGATAGTGTTATGAAAATAATCAAATTTAGGACTTGAAAAGCATAGAATAATTTGGTATAAATCAGATTATTAGAGTTGATGGTTCAGACAGAAGGGAAGGAAGAGCAATTATGGAAAAAAAGAATGTAATTGAAGAAATCTTTGCAAAAGATGTATTTAATGATGCAGTGATGAGAGAGCGGCTGCCAAAGCCTATCTACAAGAAGCTTCGAGAGACCATTGATAAGGATTTGGAACTGGACGCGGAAATGGCAAATGCTGTCGCTCATGCCATGAAAGAATGGGCTCTGGAGCGGGGAGCCACCCATTATACCCACTGGTTCCAGCCGATGACGGGTATTACAGCAGAAAAGCACGATTCTTTTATTTCCCCAACCAGCGATGGTGGTGTTATTCTTGAATTTTCCGGGAAAGAGCTGATTAAGGGTGAACCGGATGCTTCTTCCTTTCCATCTGGAGGACTAAGAGCTACTTTTGAGGCAAGAGGATATACTGCCTGGGATTGTACATCACCGGCTTTCTTAAAGAAGGATGCTTCCGGCAGTGTAACCCTTTGTATCCCAACAGCTTTTTGTGCGTATACAGGAGAGGCACTGGATAAAAAGACACCGTTGCTTCGTTCCATGGAGGCTATCAGTGAGCAGACTGTCAGAGTGTTAAGGCTTTTTGGACATGAGGATGTAAACAATGTATCCTGTTGTGTTGGACCGGAGCAGGAGTATTTTCTGATTGACAGAGAAAAATATTTGCAGAGAGATGATTTAATTTTTACTGGTAGAACCTTATTTGGTGCAATGCCACCAAAGGGACAAGAGCTGGATGATCATTATTTTGGAAATATCAAGGAAAGAATATCTGCCTTTATGAAGGAGTTAAATGAAGAGTGCTGGAAGCTTGGTATTCTGGCAAAGACACAGCATAACGAGGTGGCGCCGGCACAGCATGAGATGGCTCCGATTTATTCCACAGCGAACATCGCAACCGACCATAACCAGCTGGTTATGGAGCTGTTAAAGAAGGTAGCCAAGCGTCACGGCTTAGAGTGCCTTTTACACGAAAAGCCATTTGCCGGGGTAAATGGCTCTGGCAAGCATGATAACTGGTCCCTGGTTACCGATACTGGAAAGAACCTGTTAGATCCAGGCAAGACACCACATGAGAATGTACAGTTTTTATTATTCTTGTCTGCCGTTATTAAGGCAGTAGATGAGAATGCACCGCTTTTGCGTATGTCTGCTTCTAATCCGGGCAACGACCACAGACTTGGTGCAAACGAGGCACCTCCTGCTATTATTTCTATCTATTTAGGAGAGCAGCTGGAGGATGTGCTGGCACAGCTGATAGAAACCGGCGAGGCAAAGAGCTCTAAGCAGGGCGGCAGATTAAATACCGGTGTAAATACGCTCCCTGATTTAAAAAAGGATGCGACAGACCGTAATCGTACATCACCATTTGCGTTTACTGGCAATAAGTTTGAATTCCGTATGGTAGCCTCTTCTCTGTCTGTTGCAGGACCAAATACTGTACTGAATACTATCGTTGCAGATGTGCTGAAAGAAATGGCAGATGAATTGGAAAAGGCAGATAATTTTGAGCTGGCTGTACATGATTTGATTAAGCGAACGATTGCAGAGCATCAGAGAGTTATTTTCAATGGAAATGGTTATTCTGATGTCTGGGTAGAGGAAGCTAAGAGAAGAGGACTGCCAAATTTAAAGACAATGGTAGATGCAGTTCCTGCTATGGTTGATGAAAGAACCATTGCTATTTTTGAAAGACATCATGTTCTTTCCAAGGCAGAGCTTGAATCCCGTGCAGAAATTAACTATGAGGCTTATGCAAAGGCAATCAATATTGAAGCAAAGACTATGATCAATATGGCTGCAAAGAGATACATACCTGCGATTATCCGTTATACAACGCAGCTGGCAGCGTCTATTGGAGCTGTGACTAGTGTGTGTGCAGAGGCAGATGTCAGTGTACAGAAGGAGCTCTTAATAGAGTGCTCCAGTCTGCTTGCAAAGGCTCAGAAGGCACTTAAAGAGCTTAAAAGGGTAACAGAGACTGCAGCGGAAAAGGAAGAAGGAAAGGAACAGGCACATTACTTCAAAGACGTTGTGGTTCCTGCCATGGCAGAGCTTCGTGCACCGATTGATGAGCTGGAGCTTTTAGTAGATAAGGAAATCTGGCCGGTACCTACCTATGGCGATTTACTTTTTGAGGTATAGAGAAGAGAACATGGTATAAAAACAAGGAAAGACTGTGCAAAAAGATGTGATTTTGCATAGTCTTTTTCTTGTATTAAAGCTTTAAAAGAAGTATAATAAATATAAATAATTTTGTGCAGATATGCATATGACTACAAAGGAGGATGCCTTGATGAAACAGAACAGAAAAATCAGTATAAAAGTATTAGCATTTATTCTCCCGGTTGTAATTATTGGTCTGGCTACATTGACGGGAATCAGTATCATTTTTAGTCGGGAGACTATTTCTGAAGAGCTTGCCGTAGAGACGAATATGCAGCTGGATAGCCAGAGTGGAAGTATTGAGTCTGGATTGGATAGTGTGGCTACCTTAGCATCACAGATAGCCAGTGTAGTCGGAAATACCTATACAGGAACCAGCCTTAAGGAATATGAGGCTATGCTGGGTGAAATCATCTATACCAATGATATGGTAATGGGAAGCGGTATCTGGTTTGAACCATATGTATACGATGAAAAGGAAAAATATGTAGGACCGTATATCTATAAGGCTGGAGATAGTGCAGTTACTACTTATGATTACAGTAATGCGGAATATGATTATTTTGCCTATGAATTTTATACGAATGCTTCCAATGGAGCAAAAGACGCTGTATTTACGGAACCATATTATGATGAGACTTCTGGTGTTGTCATGTCTTCCTGTTCTGCACCGGTCTATGGTGCAAATGGAGCATTTGTAGGTGCGGTTACGGTGGATATCAATCTGGATACAATTCAGCAGATGATAACTAATGTTCAGGTAGGAAAAACAGGCAGGGCATTTTTGCTTAATTCTGCCGGACAGTATCTGGCACAGGAGGATACCTCCAAATTAATGAATGAAAAGATTACAGAAAGCGAAAATGCATCTCTGGCAAAGGCAGGAGAAACCATACTCTCTACAGAAAGGGGAGAGGTTAATTATAAAGAAGGTAAGGAGCAGATAGATGCTTATTTTACGACTCTGGGTTCTTTAAAATGGAAGTTTGTAGTTACGATGAAGGACGATGAGCAGAGAGCCCCTATTAGAGCTTTAGCTAAGCAGCTGCTTATTGTAGAGGCAGTAGTGATCCTGTTGATAGTTGCTGTTATATTATGGCAGATTTCGGGAATTTCCAGACAGCTTAAAAAGGTAAAGGATTTTGCAGGAAAATTATCAGAGGGTGATTTTACGATTAAAGCATTGGAAATTAGGCAGAAGAACGAATTGGGAGCCATGGGAACCTCTTTGAATAAGATGTATGCAAATAATAAGAGTTTGATTTCTCGTATTTTTAGCTATGCAGAGACTTTCAGAAATGCCAGTAAGGAACTGGAAGAGACTGGAAGGAAGCTTGCCAGCCAGTTCAGAACAATGGAAGAGCTAATGCGTGAGGTAAATGATAATATGTCTTCTGCCGGAGCTGCAACAGAGGAGGTCAATGCATCTGTAGAAGAAGTAAATTCCTCTGTTATGATATTGTCAGAGCAGACAGCAAGAAGTACAACTCTGGCAAATGAAATTAAGGAAAGAGCTGAAAAAATTGAAAAAACAAGCCAGTGCTCCTATGAGCAGGCACAGGGACTTAGCCGAAAGCATGAGGATAATTTAAACAAGAGTATTCAGAACGCAGATGTTGTGAAATCTATTGGTGAGATGGCTGAGGTAATATCAGGAATTGCTGACCAGATTAATCTGCTTTCCCTGAATGCTTCTATTGAAGCAGCCAGAGCCGGTGAAATGGGGAAAGGCTTTGCTGTAGTTGCTGGTGAAATTGGAAAACTGGCAGGAGATACCTCTTTGGCAGTAAACGAAATTAAGACAACGATTGAAAAGGTGCAGGAAGCTTTTGATGAGCTGGTTAAAAATTCCAGTTCTATGCTTACTTTTGTTAAGGATACGGTTACACCGGATTATGATACCTTTGTAGGCGTTGCAAGGCAGTATGGACAGGATGCTGTTGCTATTGAAGATTTTTCTAAGGAAATAGCACAGATGACAGAGGGTATAGAACGGATTATTACAGAAGTAGGGGAAGCAATTCAAAGTATTGCAGAATCCTCCCAGAATACAGCAGAAAATGGAAGCAATATCATGAATTCGATAGAGGTTGTTTCTGAAGTTGTGGAAGAAGTGGCAAAAATGGCAGAGGAACAGGAGGGAATTTCCACAGAGCTGACAGATGCTGTTAACAGCTTTAAGCTGAATTAAAGCTGTTAAAGCCTGAATAGCTGGAAAGATACTATGAAGAATTTTTTAGCGGCTACATTACCATTTTGGGATGCATTAACAGAAGAAGAAAAGGAATTGAGTCTTTCCAATATAGAGACGAAAGCCTTCCCGAAAGGAACGGTATTGTATCATGTAGGAATGGGAGAAGCAAGCTTTAAGATTGTTCGTTCTGGGATTATCCGGGGGTTTATTTCTACCCCTGATGGCAATGAAGTTACGCTTTACCGTCTGATGGGTGGTGACATGTGCGTTTTAAGTGTTGTTTGCATTATGAATGTGAATTCACTGGATATTCATATGGAGGCAGAGACGGATTCAGAGGTCAGTATGCTGCCCGCCTGGGTATATCAGAGGCTGAATGAAGATAATAATGCTGTTAAGGATTTTACCCAGCAGATATTGACAGAACGCTTTCAGGCGGCGATGCAGGTAGTTTCTGATTTGGCTTTTAATACTGTGGGAAAACGCCTGGCAAAGGGACTTCTGCAAAAGATGAGGCTGTTAGATTCCAAAGAACTTTTCATTACCCATGAGACTTTGGCAAAGGATATTGGAAGTGCAAGAGAGGTTGTATCCAGGACCTTAAAGCATTTTGAAAATTTGGGAATTGTAAAGCTATCCAGAGGGAAAATTACAATTCTTGATATTGAAGAATTAGAAAAGCAATAAAGATTATGTGACAAAGTCACAGACATAAGAGGGGCATTGTGGTATAATTAACAAGATATCACTATGCCCTTTTTGATGATGAAAAGGAGTTTTAGGAAAAGAGGAGTGCTACAATGAAAAATATTGTAATTATTGGTGCAGGTTATTCAGGTATCCTGACAGCCAAAAAGCTGGAAAAGCGGCTTAGAAAGCAAAAAAAGCTGGACGAAGTGGCTATTACAATTATTGACAGGAATCCATTCCATACGATGCTCACAGAGCTGCATGAGGTAGCAGCGAACCGTGTGGAGGAGGATAGTATCCGCATCAGTCTAAAGAAGGTATTTGCCGGACGTAAGGTAAATGTTGTTTTGGATACGGTTAACAGCATTGATTTTGAGAGTAAAAGGGTTGTTGGAGGCGAAGCTGAGTATGGTTATGACTATTTGGTTGTAGCAGCAGGCTCTAAGCCTACTTATTTTGGTACTCCGGGGGTAGAAGAATATTCTTATAAGCTGTGGTCCTATGAGGATGCTGTGATTTTAAAGGATCGGATTCATGATTTATTCCGCAGGGCTGCCTGTGAACCAAATCAGGAAGAGAAAAAAAAGCTTCTGACCTTTTATGTAGTAGGTGCAGGCTTTACTGGTGTTGAAATGATCGGTGAGCTGGCAGAATATGTTCCAATTTTGTGCGAACAGTACGAAATTGCTCCAAAGGATGTTACGATGGTGGATGTGGATATGCTTCCAAGAAGCGTTCCGATTCTTCCGGAGAAGCTCTCTAATAAGGTAGAACATCGTCTTCACAAGATGGGAGTAGAAACCCGTTTTGGTGTTGGTGTTGTTGGTGTAGGCGAGGATTACATAGAGCTAAAGAAGGGTGAAGAGGTAACCCGCCACACTGCAGGCACTGTTATCTGGACTGCTGGTATTGAAAGTGCAGATATTGCAGCGTCTACTGGAAATGAGCTGGAGACAGCAGCCAGAGGCCGGATTAAGACAGATAAATATTTAAGAAGCACGAAGAGAGAAGACGTTTATGTTGTCGGAGACAATGTTTTGTATGTCCCTGAGGGAGAGGAAAAGCCAGTACCTCAGATGGTAGAAAATGCAGAGCAGAGTGCAGAGGTAGCAGCACATAACATTATTGCAAGTGTGACCGGACAGGGACAGCTTGAGGAATATAAGCCTGCTTTCCATGGAGTTATGGTTTGCGTGGGTGGACGCTATGGTGTAGCAAGAGTAGGGCTTCCAAATCATATGCTCAACCTGCCATCCTTCTTTGCTATGTTTGCAAAGCATTTTATCAATGTAGTTTACTTTATCCAGGTGCTTGGATGGAATAAAATTTTCAGTTATGTAAAGCATGAGTTCTTTACTATCCGTCACTGCAGAAGCTTTTTAGGCGGTCATTTTTCCAACCGTACCCCAAGCTTTTTATTAGTACCGTTACGCGTATGGCTGGGTGCTGTGTGGGTATTTGAAGGTGTTATGAAAATAGTAGAAGGCTGGTTTGATGCACCGAAGCTGACAGGCTTCTTTGGTGGAGCAAGCGGCTGGTATGACAGTATTTTAAATGGTATTCAGGCAGCTACCGGAGCAGTAGCAGATGCGGCAGCGAGTGCTTCTGGAACAGCAGAGGCGGTAGTGGACGCAGCAGCAAGTGTTTCCGGAGCAGCAGATGCAGTAGCAGCCTCTATTGGAACAAAGATTTTTGATTTTAATATTTTTAGCTGGGTAGAGTTTATTTTTGTAAGCGGAAAGGATTTAGCTTCGTCTACTTTATCTGACCTGGCATTTAAGCTGGATATTCCATTAATGAACTGGTTTGTAGATAATGTAGTATTATCCAGTGATGGTATGCAGATGTTTATGCAGATTATGATTGTTGTTATGGAAATCCTGATTGGACTTGCTTTAATCGGTGGTTTATTTACAACTCCTGCATCAGCAGCATCCTTAGTATTACAATTTATGTTTGTATGTACAACGGGGCTCTATTTAAATACCTTCTGGATGATTTTTGCAGGAATTGCAGTACTGATTGGCGGCGGAAGAACTCTGGGCCTGGATTACTATTTTCTGCCGTGGCTTAAGAAGCAGTGGAAGAAGGTTGGCTTTGTAAAGAGGTGGTATCTATACAATGATTAATACAGCTGTAGCGAAAACAGAAGGGCTTACATTTGATGCAGCATTAGAGCAGGCAAAGGCAGAGGTTGACAGGATTTTATTTTCTGCACCGGTGCTAGTGAGAACCTATACTACCCATCTGCAAAAGGCGAGAGGAAAGTTTATCCGAACCTATGCCCTGCTGGCGGCAGCGATGGAGGAAGATGGGAGCATTGATGAAGATGCAGTGTCCCTTGCAGCAGCCATTGAAATTCTACATCTGGCAACGTTAGTTCATGACGATGTTATGGACAACGCAGAGGTCAGAAGAGGAATCCCTACGATTTCAAAAAAATACGGAAGAAAGACAGCTGTAATCTGTGGTGATTATCTTTTGTCAGCAGCTCTTAGGGAGGCTATGGAGGTACTTAAGAAGGAGCGTCATGAGGAAAAACGGAAGGCTGGACATGAACTGCCGGATTATGTATCCCAGATTTGTATGGGAGAGATGCGGCAGCATATAAATAACGGAAATCTTGAACTTTCGGTATACCGTTATTTGAGCATTATCAGCGGAAAGACAGCAGCTCTTTTTGAAGCAGCGGTTTATGGCGGAGCTATTTTTTGTGAAAAGGAAGAAAAACGGCTTAGACAGTACCGGATGTTTGGAAGGTATCTGGGTATGATTTTTCAGCTGACGGATGACTGTATTGATTTTGAGATGGATGAGGGAACTGCAAAGAAAAATGTGCAGTCCGATTATGAACAGGGGGTGATTACCCTCCCGCTGATTCATGCATTTCAAGAGAGCAGACAGCTTAAGGAAAAGGCGGCCTTAGGAACAATGACCCGGGAGGAAATGAACGAGGTCGTAGAAAAAACCGGAGGCTTGAGCTTTACCCGGGCTATTTCAAAACGATATTTTGATAAAGCGGTGAAACAGCTGGAGGCCCTTTTTCTTTCGGAGAAAAAGAAAGCACTCCTGATGGAAATTTTAGAAAAGGCCTATTATGGTCTAAAAAAGAAAGCTTAAGATGATATTTAGCTGTAGAACAGCTGAATATAGATTATTTAATTTTTTAAAATGGAGGAATTATTATGAAAAAGAAATTAGCAGTTCTGTTAAGTCTGACACTAGCAGTATCCATGCTGGCTGTTGGCTGTGGAAAAAAGGATGAGGCACCTATTCAGACAGAAGCTCCAACTACCCAGACAGAAGCACCAGCTGAGACAGAGGCTCCAGCAGCTACAGAAGGGGCATTAAAGACAGGTCTTTATGTTTCCACTTCTCTTGGGAAATCTACAGATGCTGGTGAAGAAGATGGTCTTGCACAGGTAGATTCCGCTATTTTTGCTGTAACTGTAGATGGTGAAGGCAAAGTAGCTGGCTGTGTAATTGATGGAGCTCAGACAAAGATTAACTTCTCTAAAGATGGTAAGGTTGTAACAGATTTAGCTACTGTATATCAGACAAAGAATGAATTAGGTGAAAACTATGGTATGAAGTCTGCGTCTGGTATCGGCAAAGACTGGAACGAGCAGGCTGCTGCATTTGCTGCTTACTGTGTAGGTAAGACTGCTGATGAAATCAAGGGCATCGCACTGACAGCAGAGGGCGTTGTTGAGGATGCAGATCTGGCAGCAAGCGTTACTATCCATGCAGGTGGATTTATTAACGGTGTTGTAGCTGCTATGGAAAATGCAACAGAGATGGGTGCCAAGGCAGGTGATAAGCTTGGTCTTGGTGTAAATACAACAATTTCTAAATCTAAGGATGCTGCAGATGGCGAGGATGGACAGGCACAGGCTTACTCCTACTATACAGCAACTACTGTAAATGCTGAAGGCAAGATTACAAGCTGTATCTTAGATGCTTCCCAGGGTACTGTAAAATTTGATGCTACTGGTAAGATTACAACAGATTTAACAGCTGCTGTTCCTACAAAGAATGAAATAGGTGAAAACTATGGTATGAAGTCTGCCTCCAGCATCGGTAAAGAGTGGGATGAGCAGGCTGCTGCATTTGCTGCTTACTGCTTAGGAAAGACTGCTGATGAAGTAAAGGGTATTGCTTTAGCAGAGGGTGTTCCTGCAGACGCTGACCTGGCTGCTAACGTAACTGTTCATGTTGGTGACTTCATGACTGTTATCAGCAAGGCTGTTGCAAATGCAAAATAATATTTGTAGAAAAAAAGGGAGTGCCATTTAGCACTCCTTTTTAAAACGAAAGGAATTTTGGCAAATGAAACGAATTGCAGTATTATGTATGACAATGATAACAGCAGTGGCATTGACTGGCTGTAGCCTTAGCCCTGCATCCCAGCCGAAACGGTATCAGGCGGAGTTTTTGACTTTGTTTGATACAGCAACTAAAATTATAGGCTATGCAGACAGCGAGGAAATCTTTAAGGAACAGGTACAGATTGTATATGATGAGCTGGAAAAGTATCACCAGCTGTATGATATTTATAATGATTATGATGGAATTAATAATATAAAGACTATCAATGATAAGGCTGGAATGGAGCCTGTGGTAGTAGATGAAAAGATTATTGATCTTTTGCTTTTGGGAAAGGAAATGTATCAGAAGACAGATGGAAAGCTCAATATTGCCTTTGGAAGTGTATTGTCTATCTGGCATGATTATCGTACCGATGGACTGGATGACCCGGAAAATGCCAAGCTTCCGCCGATGGAGAAACTGCTTGAGGCGAACAAGCATGTGGATATAGATAAGGTAATCATTAATGAGGAAAATTCTACGGTATATCTGGAGGATGCAGGCTTGAGTCTGGATGTAGGCTCTATCGGTAAGGGGTATGCAGTAGAACAGGCAGCAAAAGCGGCCAAAGAAGCCGGAATAACCTCGATGCTTATGAGCGTGGGAGGCAATATCCGTGCGATTGGAGTTAAGGGAGATGGAGAACGCTGGAAGGTAGGTATTCAAAATCCTTTTGATGACGAAACAGAGGAATACTTAAAAAAGGTATATGTAGAAGATATTTCCCTTGTAACCAGTGGTGACTACCAGCGATATTACGAGGTAGAGGGCAAACCATATCACCATATTATCAATACGGATACTCTGATGCCGGCTGAAAACTTTAGGGCAGTATCCATCTTGTGTTCGGATTCCGGTGTAGCAGATGCCCTGTCCACCTCTGTCTATAATATGACCTACGAGGAAGGCTTAAGCTTCGTAGAAGGCTTGGAAGGGGTAGAGGCCATGTGGATTTTTGATGATAAGACGATAGAATACAGCAGTGGTTTTGAAAAAAGTCTGGCAGATTAAGAAAAAGGTAAAATTATGGCATATAAAAGTCTGAATCAATTTATAAAGGAACTGGAAAAGAGAGGAGAACTGCTGCGGATTACGACAGAGGTTTCCTCTGACCTTGAAATTACAGAAATCACGGACCGGGTAAGTAAATCCTATGGGAAAGCATTGCTTTTTGAAAAGGTGAAGGACTCCCGATATCCGGTGCTTATCAATGCCTTTGGCACCTATGAGCGGATGAGTCTGGCACTGGAAGCAGATAATCTCGATACAATAGGTAAGCAGGTGGAAGAATACTTAAGAATTGAAAATTATACAACTTTCTCAGGTCTCTTCCATTCGATACCGCGGCTTTTGCGGCTTTTAGCCTGCTTTCCGGTAAAAAGGCCCTTTACTCTGAAAAAGCCGGCTTGTCAACAGGTAATAGAGAAAAATGTAGATTTAGATAAAATACCAATTTTAAAATGCTGGCCTTTGGACGGCGGCAGGTTTGTGACCCTGCCTCTGGTATTTACAAAGTACCCGGATTCCAGAGGACAAAATATGGGAATGTATCGGATGCAGGTGCTGGATAAGGAAACGACAGCAATGCACTGGCATAAGCATAAGGACGGAGCCGGGATATATGAGGCTTACCGAAGAATGGGAAAAAGGATGCCGGTTTCTGTTGCGATTGGAAGTAATCCGGCAGTGACCTATGCTGCGACGGCTCCGCTGCCGCCTAAGATAGATGAGATGTTTTTAGCCGGATTTTTACGGAGAAGGCCGGTAGCCATGGTGAAATGTGTGACGAATGATATTTATGTGCCGGCAGACTCCCAGTTTGTGCTGGAGGGGTATGTAGACCCGGAAGAGGAACTGGCATGGGAAGGTCCCTTTGGGGATCATACCGGATACTATTCACTGGCAGACTGGTATCCTAGGTTTCATGTTACCTGTATTACCCACCGGAAGGATGCCGTTTATCCGGCAACCGTTGTTGGAAGACCGCCGATGGAAGACTGCTATCTGGCAAAGGCTACAGAACGGATTTTTCTGCCGATGCTTAAATTTGCTCTGCCTCAGCTTGTGAATATGAACCTGCCGTTGGAGGGGGTTTTTCATAATTGTGCGATACTTTCTGTAAAGTGTGAATATCCGGGAGCTGCTCAGACGGTGATGAACTTTTTATGGGGTATGGGACAGATGCGGTATACCAAGCTTTTGATAGCTATAGGAGAATCCATAGACCCTTATGATTTAGAGGCAATAAAAAGGGCAATACTGGAAAGAGTAGATTTTGAAAGGGATATTACGATTTCCAGGGGACCGCTGGATGCATTGGATCATTCTTCTAACGAGGCCCTATTTGGCAGCCGTGTTGGTGTGGATGCGACTGGAGAAAAAAGGTTTTCCGCAGAGGAAGGCATCGGTGTCTACGCAATAGAGAAAACAATCCCTTTTGCTGGAAAGAAAAAAGCCAAAGAGGCAGCAGAAGCAGGAGAACACCGGCTGTCTGTTGTAGTAGATGCTTATGTTGATACAAAAAATACTTCCGAGGTTATGTGGAGAGTTTTTAACAATATTGATGCCTCCAGAGATTTTGTTTATCAGGAGGGCAGGTTAGCGATTGATGCAACAAAGAAGCTTTTTGAAGAGGGCTTAAAGCATCCATGGCCGGAGGATATTGTGATGAGTGATGAGATAAAAAAGCTGGTGGACAGCCGGTGGACAGAATACGGAATTGACAGAAAGGAAGTCTGAGTTTTCATGATAGAAAAAGCAATTCATCTGGTAAAAAGGGTGATACAAAAGCTTCAGGATTATGGAAAGCTGGTAATGTTCAGTCATACCATATTTTCCCTGTCCTTTGCCTTAGTATCACTTCTGGCAGCCTCTAACGGAAAACCGGAGCCAGGAGTGTTTTTCTGGGCGATGCTGGCTTTATTAGGTGCAAGAACCGGAGCAAATGCCTTGAACCGGGTGATAGATGCAAAAATAGATGCTAAGAATCCAAGAACAGCAAACCGCCAGATTCCAAAGGGTGAGGTATCTGTAAAAGAAACCTTGGTATTTGTGGCACTCTGCTTTGCACTTTTAGTATTCAGTGCCTATAAGCTGAATCCGCTGTGTATGTATCTGTCACCACTGGCACTGTTTTTGATGTTTATTTATTCTTATACAAAGAGATTTACCTGGCTATGTCATCTGGTGCTGGGAATTACCTGTGCCTGTGCTCCGGTAGGAGCCTGGCTGGCGGTGACAGGAGCCTTTTCCTGGCAGGCAATTTTTCTGGGTGGTGCTAACTGTCTGTGGACAGCTGGCTTTGACATTATCTATGGTTCCCAGGATTATGAGTTTGATAAGGCCAATGGCTTGCATTCCATTCCGGTACGGTTTGGTATCAAGGGTGGCTTGATTATTAGTGCTCTGTTTCACTTAGGAGCACTGGGATGCCTCGGACTTTACTGGTTGATTTCGCTGCCCCAGACCGGATGGATTTTACTGGTGGGAATCGTTGTTATCTTTGGGCTCATGGTGGTTCAGCATAAGCTGGTAACGCCGGGGCATTTAGAACAGGTCAATCTGGCTTCCTATAGTATCAGTCAGATTACCGGTATCGTATTGATTATTGCAGGTGTATTGGATGTATATCTGTAGAGGAGAGATGCTATGAAGACATGGATTGTAGGAGTAACGGGGGCAAGTGGAAGTGTGTATGCTCTGCGTACCATAGAGGCCTTATTAGAGGCAGGCTCACAGGTGCATATTGTATTCAGCGAAATGGCGGAAAAGGTAGTGCCTTACGAGACTGGGCTTGCAAAGGAGGAGTTTTATCAGCGGCTTTCTGAGCATTTTACGAGGGATAAGGATTTTTTCCCGGAAGAAAATACGGATATGTTTGCCGGAATTGCCAGTGGATCCTATCCTTGTGATGGCATGGTCATTGTGCCTGCCTCCATGTCTACGATAGGTCAGCTGGCTGCCGGCTATACGCCGTCTCTTCTTACCCGGGCGGCAGATGTATGCTTAAAGCAGCGAAGACCGTTACTTATCGTACCGCGGGAAACACCGCTGACAACGATTCATTTGCGGAATATGACAACACTTTCCGAATGTGGAGGGGTGATTTTGCCGGCTAGCCCGGGATTTTATAAGCATCCGTCCAGTATGGAGGAAATTATTGATTTTACCGTGGGCAGAATATTAGACTGCCTGAAGGTGGAAAATCAGCTATATCATAGATGGAAAGGGGAAGGAAATAGAAAATGAAAAAGAGAATGTGGAAATCAGGAATTTTAGCTCTGCTGGCAGCGGCAGGTGTCATGTCTTTGACAGGCTGTCAGAAGAAGGCAGAGGATACAACTATAAAGCTGGGAGTTATGTATTCCTCGGATATTGTACCTCTGGCAGTTATTGAGGGACAGAAGCTGGATGAAAAATACGGTATTGATTTTGAAATGGAGGTTTTCCAGTCAGCAAAGGACAGAGATGCAGCTTTGCAGGCTGGGGAGCTGGATGGTGTTTTTACAGACTATATTGGTGTCTGCATGTACCAGAATGCCGGTCTTGACATGAAAATTACCGGTGTAACAGATGGAGACTATGTACTGCTAGCCGGAAAGAAGACAGATATTACAGACCTTTCAGAGGCAGCGGGAAAAAGCATTGCAATTTCAGAAAATACGCTGATTGAATATAGCCTGGATTATATTTTAGAGCAGAAGGGGTATGGTGCAGACTATCTTAAAAAAGAGGTTGTACCAAGAATTCCGGAACGCCTGGAGCTGCTCCGGACTGGCTCTATCGACCTGGGACTTTTGCCGGACCCATTTTCTACGCTGGCAGCGGAGAGCGATGCTGTCATTCTTGGAAGTGCAAATGAAGCTGGACTGTATCCGGCAGTAATGGCTTTTACAAAAGATGCGGTTTCGGGAAAAAAGGATGTTATAGAGAAATTTTATAAGGCCTATAATGAGGCAGTAGATTATGTAAATACAACTCCAATTACGGAATACGAAGAACTGGTAATTGAGAGGTGTGGTTATCCTGAGGAGTTAAAGGGAAAAATTGTTCTGCCGGAGTACCGGAAGGATGTCCTGCCATCAGAGGAAGATTTACAAAACGCAATTAACTGGGCAGCAACAAAGGGACTTTGCCCGGCAGAGCTTAAGCCGGAGGATTTACTTGGAAAGCTGGATTAGTATGCTGGAAATCAAGGATGTAACACTAGGGTATCATGGAAAGAAACAATGGAATAGAGTATTGGAAGATTTTAGCTTTTCTATGGAGCGGGGACGTTTTCTAAGCATCCTGGGGCCATCTGGCTGTGGTAAAACAACTCTTTTAAATGGGCTTTCAGGGGTACTTCCGGTAAGAAAGGGAGAAATACTTTTTGAAGGCTCAGAGCTGTCACCGGGAACAATCTCCATTGGACTGATTCCACAAAGCTATGGACTTCTTCCATGGAAAACGGTAAAGGAAAATGCACTGTTTGGAGTACAGCTGCGGGATGGAAAGGACTTTGCTTCTAAAGAAGCTCAGTATGAAAAGGAGCTCACAGCCCTGGCAGAGCGGCTTTCGATAGAAAAGCTTCTGTCAAGATATCCTTCCTCCTTAAGTGGTGGACAGGCCCAGCGGACAGCCCTTTTACGGGCCCTTTTAGTGCGCCCCTTATTACTTTTGATGGACGAACCCTTTGCGGCCTTAGATGCAGCGTCGTCGATTGAGGCAGCTATGCTTTGCCTGGAGCTTTGGGAAGAGTACCGGCCGACGACGGTTATGGTGACCCACCGGCTGGAGGATGCCATGGCTTTAGCTACGGATATACTTGTAATGAATCAGAGCGGAAAAATATCTGCCTGCTATCAGAATCCGTGGCAGGGAAGCTATGACTGTCAGGAAGAGGAATATTTTAAGATGAAAAGAAAATTAAGGGAGGCTGTTTTAGCGGCGCATGGGAAAGGAGAAGAAAAGCCATGAAAAAGATAGGGAACTTTTTAGTGGGATTTCTCCTTTTACAGCTTATCTGGCTTCTGGGAGCACTCCTTTTACATACAAGAGCTCTCCCGAATCCCCTTTTTGTCTACTTAAATTTCCCGCGGGTTTTAGAGGCAGGAATTTTTTTGCATGTAGGGGCAAGTCTTTTGCGGATTACAGCCGGAATCCTGATTTCACTGCTTCTGGGAATACCGCTGGGGCTTTTTATGGCGTATCAGAAGAATGGATGCCGTTTTTTAAATCCACTGGTGTATTTTGCCTATCCAATTCCTAAAACAGCTCTGCTTCCTGTGGTGATGCTGCTTCTGGGCCTGGGAAATGCTTCTAAAATAGTAATTCTTGTACTTACAGTAGTATTTCAGGTGATGATAGGGACTAAGGATGCTGCCCTGGGAATTGATGAGAGCTTTTATCAGGTAGCCCAAAGCTGTAATGCCAGTGCCAGAGACATGTTTTTTCATATTACCCTGCCAGCGATTTTGCCATCACTATTTACCGGGCTGCGGATTAATGTTGGAACCTCTCTTGCTGTACTGTTTTTAGTCGAGGCTTATGGAACCAGACTTGGTATCGGATATTATATTTTGGATGCCTGGTCGAGAATTTCCTATCTGGAAATGTACGGAGGTATTCTGGTAATTTCATTGATGGGAGCGTTACTGTTTTTGATTTTAGAGCTTTTGGAGACGAGAGTTGTGAGGCGGTAATTTTGATTTATAGATTTGTTTTGATTTTCAGGAGACGAAAAGAGTGTTGCTATTGTAGCTCTTAAGCTAGGACTACGAAAGACGATAATTCTAGAAAAATGCATATAGTTTATTACAAGTGACGAGTACGCGGACATTCGACCTCCTGTCTCAAGTCCGCTCAAAAAACCTCCGTGTTTTTTGCCTCTGTAGGCTATGCATTTTTAAGAATTATCAGTCTTTCTCCGTATAGCTTATTCGCTACAATAACAACACTCTTTTCGTTTCTTGAAAATCAAAATAAATCTACAATACTAAATTATTCAATACATCCAGAAGGTTGATAATTAGTGAAAAATGAAATATAATATTCGAAGATATCAGAATTTGGAGGCTTAGATGTAAAATGTGGAAGTGGCTGGGACATTTAAAAACGATTAATCATCATAAACGGTTGGTAATGAAGCACTGCTTTAAGGCAGGGCTTTATAAGCAGGGACTTTTACATGATTTGTCCAAGTATTCTCCGACAGAATTTTTAGTAGGGGCAAAGTATTATCAGGGTGACAGAAGTCCCAATAATGCAGAACGTGAGGATAAGGGCTATAGCATGGCGTGGCTTCATCACAAGGGGCGAAATAAGCACCATCTGGAGTACTGGATTGATTACAGTTTAGACCCGAAGGAGGGGATGATTGGTCTTAGGATGCCGGATAAGTATTTGGTGGAGATGGTATGTGATAGGATTGCAGCCAGCAAGACTTATAGAAAGGATGCTTATAAGGACAGTGACCCACTGGATTATTTTTTAAATTCCAAGGAGCATTATATGGTTCATCCTGAGACTGCGAAAAGTCTTCAGTTCCTTTTGTCCATGCTTAAGGAAAAAGGAGAAGAGGAGACCTTCCGCTATATGAAACAGGAGCTTTTAGGGAAAAAATAACAGTTCTCTTTTATACAGTAATTACACAGATACCCTGCTTTTCAAGTTCTGCAATAGTCCCGGAATCTATGTGCCGGTCTGTAATAACCTTTTGAATTTTACCCTTGATGTTCAGAGGAACAATACCATGCTTTGCAAATTTTTCACTTTCGGTAAGGACAATTACCTGTTCTGCCTGTGGAGCCATATCACGGACTGCCTGTGCACGCATCTGATCCTGGTTGGTAAAGCCTGTTCTTAAAGAATAACCATCTGTTCCAATGAAGAACAAATCAACGCAGAAATTCTCGGCACATTGGCGAAGCATTGGACCAACCAGAACCTGAGAATCCTGCTGATAGATTCCGCCCAGAAGGATAACTTGGAAATTTGATTTTCTGCGGATATAATCGGCAATAAAGGCACTATTGGTAATAATTGTAAGATCTTTTTTTGTGGCAGTCAGAAGATCAGCTAAAATAGCACAGCAGCTTCCGCTTTCAATCATAAGAGTATCACCCTCTGTAATCAGTTCGGCTGCCTTCCGGGCAATCTCTTTTTTGATTTCATAGTGATAGGCAATTCTTCCGTTAATATCATCTGTACTACGAAGGACGGCAAAGCCGTGTTCTCTTGTGATAATTCCCTTCTGAACTAAGTCATCCAGATCCTTTCGGACAGTTACTTGAGAAACTCCAAGCTTTTGTGCCAGAAGAGAGATTTCGACTCGTTTTTCGGTGGTTAGCAATTCTAAAATCTGGTGAGTTCTTTTTGTCATTGTACTGATATAAGTTCCTTTCTTTTATATTTTTAAACACCTAAAAAAAGGCATGAATACCAGCCTGAAGAAAAATCTGCCGGAAGGCTTCCAGGTCTTTTTCGTGCAGGGCTGGGAAATCGGTATATTTGTATTCCCTATTCAGCATATCATACTTTCTTTCGCCGAACTGATGAAAAGGAAGAAGCTGGATTTCTTTGGCATCGACCTCTTTGAGGCGTTCGGAGAACCCTTTGGCATCTTCCAGAGAATTATTGTACTCCGGGATAACAGGAAGACGCGGGAGAACTTTTTTCCCGGATGCTATGGCACGTTTCATGTTCTCCAGAATAGGACGGTTGGAAACGCCGGTTCCTTCCAGATGCTTTTCTTCCTTCCAATGCTTCATGTCAAACAGCAGCAGGTCGGCTTTTTCGGTTACCCGGTCGAAAATCTCCGGGGCAGCATAACCGGTTGTTTCTATGGCTGTGTGAATCTGGTGTTCTTTTAATGCCTTCAGAAGTGAAATGGCAAAATCCGGATGCATAAGAGGCTCCCCACCAGACAAGGTAACACCGCCACCGCTTTCTTTGTAAAAGTCTTCGTCCTGAAGACAGACCTTCAGAATTTCAGAAATGCTGCGAATCTCTCCTTCTGCCTTTAAAGCCTGGGCAGGGCAGCCAGAAACACAGCTTTGGCATTGCTTACACATAGCGTGATTAATCAGAATGTTTTTCTCTTTTCCAGTGATAGCACCGAAAGGACAATTTGCAATGCAGACCTGGCAGCCAGTACATTTTTCTCGATCCCATAAAATCTGAATTTTGCTATTCTGGCTTTCTGGATTTGCACACCAGCTGCATTTTAAAGGACAGCCCTTAAAAAATACAACCGTCCTTATACCTGGTCCGTCATGGAGACTGAATTTTTGTATGTTGAAAATAATACCAGTTTCTATTGTGTTAATAAAATCAAGTCCTCTCTTAAGTATTTGTATTTTTGAATGTATTTTTATTCTATCATGAAAGGTGTAAAAAGTAAACAAGAGAAAGTAAAAAAACTTTCATATGAAAATTAATTTGATTTTTTAGAAATATAATTGACAAATAATAGGAAAATATGATAGGATTTAATTACGAAGGAAAGATATTAATATTTCATATAAAATATATAAGATTGGAGGATAAATTATGAATAATTATTTTGGAACATTGACGCCAAGAATGGAAAGCTTCAGAGAAGAGCTTTTAAACGTAAAACCGCAGGTATGCGTGGAGAGGGCAGTGATTACAACGCAGACCTATCAGGAGAACCAGGATCAGCCCCTTGCATTGAAGCGGGCAAGGATGCTGAAAAATGTACTGGAGAAGATGAGCATTTTCATTGAGCCACAGACCATGATTGCAGGAAATCAGGCCTCCACAAACCGCAGTGCACCAATCTTCCCGGAATATGCAATGAAGTGGGTCATTGACGAGCTGGATGAATTTGAACACCGCGATGGTGATGTGTTTTATATTACAGAAGAAAATAAGCAAAAGCTCCGAGACATTGCACCGTTCTGGGAGCACAATACCCTGCTTGACAGGGGGTTGGCGGCTTTTCCGCCTCATTCCAAGCAGTATTATGACCTTGGGATTATCAAATCCGAGGGAAATATCACCTCGGGAGATGCCCATTGTGCCGTAGACTATGGCAATATGCTGCGGGTTGGATTAAAGGATTATGAAAAAAGGACACAAAAGAAGCTGGAGTCTTTGGATTTAACAGACTATAAGAATATTGAGAAAAGCTATTTTTACCGGGCGATTCTGATTGTGATAGAAGCGGTAAAGAGCTTTGCAGGCCGTTATGCCCTTCTGGCAGAAGAGACAGCAGAGAAGGAGAAGGATGCCAAGAGAAAAGCGGAGCTTTTAGAAATGGCACGGATTTTAAAAAGGGTGCCTTATGAACCGGCAGAAAGCTTCCGAGAGGCAGTACAGAGCCTGTGGCTGGTACACCTTATTCTTCAGATTGAGTCAAACGGACACAGCCTGTCCTACGGACGGATGGATCAATACCTGAATCCTTATTATGAGGCAGACTTGGCAAAAGGGCTCATTACCGAAGAGGAGGCCTGTGAGCTCATGTGCAACCTGTGGCTTAAGACATATACAATCAATAAAATCCGTTCATGGAGCCATACGCAGTTTTCAGCAGGCTCTCCTCTGTACCAGAATGTTACTGTGGCAGGACAGACTACCGATGGAAAGGATGCTACCAATCCGATGAGCTGGCTGATTTTAAAGAGTGTTGCTAAATGCCACCTGACACAGCCAAACCTTACGGTAAGATACCACAAAAATCTCAGTGACGAGTTCATGCGGGAATGTATTGAGGTCATAAGATGCGGCTTTGGCATGCCGGCCTTCAATGATGATGAGGTGATTATTCCAAGCTTTATTGAAAAGGGAGTAAAGCCGGAGGATGCTTATAACTACAGTGCTATCGGATGTGTAGAGACAGCTGTTCCGGGAAAATGGGGCTATCGGTGTACCGGTATGAGCTTTTTGAACTTCCCAAAGGCGCTACTGATTGCCATGAACGATGGCGTGGATCCGGCATCGGGAACAAAGCTTTGCGAGGGCGTGGGCCATTTTAGGGATTTTACAGATTTTGAACAGGTATTGGAGTGCTGGGATAAGGTGATTCGCGAGATGTGCCGCCAGTGTACCATTATCGATGCAACCTGCGATATGGTTCTGGAAAAGGATACGGCAGACATTCTCTGCTCAGCTCTGACCGATGACTGTATTGAGCGTGGACTGAATATGAAGGAAGGTGGAGCAGTCTATGACTTTATCAGTGATTTGCAGGTAGGAATTGCCAACCTTGCAGACAGCCTTGCAGCTATGAAGCAGATTGTATTTGAGGAAAAGAAGGTGACTCCGGCAGAGCTTTGGGAAGCATTGCAGTCAGATTTTGCAGGAGAGAAGAACGAAGAAATCCGAAAGCTTCTACAGGCAGCACCAAAATACGGAAATGACGACGATTACGTTGACCAGCTGGTGGTAAATGCATATAATGTATATATTGATGAAATGAAAAAATACCATAATACCCGTTATGGCAGAGGTCCGATTGGCGGTGTCTATTATGCAGGTACCTCCTCTATTTCTGCTAATGTTCCTCAGGGAGCCGGAACCCTGGCAACGCCAGATGGAAGAAAAGCTGGTGAGCCTTTGGCTGAGGGCTGCTCTCCAAGCCATGGTGCAGACAAATGTGGTCCGACAGCGGTATTTAAGAGTGTATCAAAGCTTCCGACAAAGGAAATTACAGGAGGTGTGCTGTTGAACCAGAAGGTAACACCACAGATGCTTGAAAAAGAAGAAAACAAGCAGAAGCTGGCATTCCTTCTTCGCACCTTCTTTAACAGACTTCATGGATATCATGTGCAGTTTAATGTAGTCAGTCGTGAAACCCTTTTGGATGCACAGAAGCATCCGGAAAATCACAGAGATTTGATTGTGCGGGTTGCTGGTTACAGTGCATTTTTCAATGTATTGTCCAAAAAGACCCAGGACGACATTATCGAGCGGACAGAACAAACCTTATAGTGATATTTCCCGGCAGGAGGTTTTCTCTTCTGCCGGAGAATATAAATAAAAAAAGGAGGACAAGGATGAAACTGATTATTGACGATGCCCACATTGAGCTGATTAAGGGGATTTACGACGTATATCCGGTAGACGGAGTAACAACTAACCCATCTATTCTGGCCAAAAGTGGAAGAAATCCTTATGAGGTATTAAAGGAAATCCGTACATTCATTGGACAGGAAGCAGAGCTTCATGTTCAGGCAGTTTCCAAAGAAGCAGCAGGTATGGTAAAAGAGGCCCGCAGGATCGTGGATGAGCTGGGGGAAAATACTTACGTAAAAATTCCGTCTATCCCAGAAGGCTTCAAGGCAATGAAGACACTGGAAAAAGAAGGAATTAAGATTACGGCAACGGCTATCTATACACCGATGCAGGCGTTTCTGGCCGGAAAATGTGGTGCTTCCTACGCAGCCCCTTATATCAACCGGATTGATAATATGGGGTACAATGGCATTGAGGTGGCAAAAAGTATTCATGACATTTTTAAAAATAATGGATTGAAAACCCAGGTGCTGGCGGCAAGCTTTAAAAACTCACAGCAGCTTCTGGAGCTATGTGCTTATGGAATCGGAGCGTCTACAGCAGCGCCGGAGATAATTGAAGGACTGGTGAAAAATCAGGCAATTACGGCAGCAGTAGATGATTTTGTAAGGGATTTTGAAGCATTGACAGGCTCAGGGAAAAATATGAGTAATTGCTAAAGCTTACGAACAGAAGAGAGAGGAGAAAGTAAAATGAAAAGTGGAAAAGTTTTCTCAGTTGCACAGCAGATTGGTAAATCGCTATTTTTGCCGATAGCGGTATTGCCTTTTGCAGGAATTTTATTAGGTATTGGTGGCTCCTTCACCAATCCAACAACACTTGCTACCTATGGATTAACAGAAGTGATACATCCGGGAACCATTCCATATTCCATCTTATTGTTGATGAATAATGCCGGAGGTGCTATTTTTGGTAACCTGGCATTGATATTTGCACTGGCTGTGGCTTTAGGTATGGCAAAGAAGGAAAAGGGCGTAGCCGTTATGTCCTCTGGTATTTTCTATATTGTCATGCTGGTTACGATTAACACCCTGTTACAGCTGGATGGTTCTATTATTGATGGCGTTGTCCAGGAAACGGTTAAGGATGGAGCAATTACGTCGACTCTGGGTATCCAGACCTTGCAGATGGGTGTGTTTGGAGGTATCGTTGCAGGCTTGATGGCGGCAGCCCTCTGCAATAAATTTTATAAGACACAGTTGCCTTCTGCATTGTCCTTTTTTGCAGGAACCCGTTTTGTTCCGATTGTGTGTACCGTATTTGCCATTATTACCGGCGTGATACTTTATTTCATCTGGCCGATTCTGCAAAATGGAATCTTTGCTCTCGGTAATCTTGTTATGGCCTCAGGATATTTTGGAACCTTCCTCTTTGGATGTATTGAGAGAGCCTTAATTCCTTTTGGTCTGCACCATATTTTTTACATACCTCTCTGGCAGACAGGCATGGGAGGCCAGGCGATTGTCGACGGCGTAACCTGTTATGGAGCACAGAATATCTTTTTTGCGGAGCTGGCTTCTCCAAATACAATGAAGTTCTCTGTGGACGCCTGCCGTTTCCTGACTGGTAAGTATCCATTTATGATGGCCGGACTTCCAGGTGCAGCCTTTGCTATGTATCGCTGTGCCAGACCGGAAAAGAGAAAGGTGGCTGGTTCTCTTTTATTTTCAGCAGCACTGACAAGCTTTTTGACCGGTATTACAGAGCCGATTGAGTTTACCTTCCTGTTCCTGGCGCCATTTTTATTTGGAATCCATGTGGTTTTTGCAGGACTTGCATTTGTTACCTGTCATGTATTAAATATCTGTATCGGTACTACCTTCTCGGATGGCTTGATCGATTTCATCCTCTATGGAGTGCTGCCGGGACAGGCTAAATCCAACTGGCTGATTATGCTTCCGGTATTTGCAGTATACTTTGTTCTTTACTTCCTGGTATTCCGCTACTTTATCCTGAAGTGGGATTTAAAGACACCAGGTAGAGAAGGCGATGATGAGGAGGCTCATCTGTATACAAAGGATGAGTACCGCAAAGCAACCGGTATTGGAGTGGCTAAGGCTGAAGCCGGACATTTTGATGCCAAATCCGCAACGATACTTCGAGGAGTAGGTGGTCTTGGAAATTTGAAGGAAATTGACTGCTGTGCCACACGTCTTCGCTTGACGCTTGTGGACTCCGGAAAGGTAGATGAAGCTCTGCTTAAGAGCACAGGAGCTTCCGGTGTGGTTATAAAGGGCCAGGCGATACAGGTTATTTATGGACCTTCGGTAACCATAGTTAAGTCAAATCTGGAGGATTTTGTAGAGCAGATCCATTCTGGTGTGATTTCGGAAAGTGCGCTGGACGGCAACGACAGCGTGGGTGTGACAGCCTCTGAAAAGAAAACTGCAAATAAAGCAGATGAAGTCTTTGGCGCCTATATGAATGGTGATATCTGCCTTTTGAATCAGGTAGAGGATGAGGCCTTTGCAGCAGGTGCACTAGGAGATGGTATCGCCATCGAACCGGCGGAAGGAAAGGTTTATGCTCCGGTTGACTGTACAATTGCAAGTGTGTTTGATACAAAGCATGCCATCAGCTTTACTACAGAAAATGGTGCCGAGCTGTTGATTCATGTGGGAATTAACACTGTGGAACTAAAGGGTCAGCATTTTAACGTAAATGTAAAGGATGGCCAAAAGGTGAAAAAAGGTGACCTTATGATGACCTTTGACCTGAAAGCGATTAAGGCTGCCGGATATAAGTGTACAACACCGCTTATTGTGTGCAATACAGATGAATACAAGGCAGTTCGGCCTCTGGCGACAGGCGCAGCCAAAATAGGTGAGGCGATTCTTGAGGTAAAAGGATAAAAGATACGGCAAATGCAGCTACAATGGTTGGTGGCTATACAACAAGGGCGGCAATTTCTCTGGCAAGGCTCTGTCGTGATACCCTTCTGGAGGATGGCTTGAAGGCAAAAAAGGCCGTTGAAAGAGGAGTAAGCACATCTGCAGTTGAGAATATTGTAGAAGCGAATACCTATTTAAGTGGAATCGGATTTGAGAGCAGTGGACTGGCAGCAGCCCATGCCATTCACAATGGACTGACTGTTTTAGAGGAAACCCACAGTCTTCTCCATGGAGAAAAGGTTGCCTTTGGAACAATTTGCCAGATGGTGCTGGAGAACAGACCAATGGAAGAGCTGGAAAAAATAATTCGCTTCTGTCAAAGCTGTGGTCTTCCTACCACCTTAAAAGAGCTGAAGCTGGAGGGTGTAAGGGATGAAAGGCTGATGGAGGCGGCGACGGCAAGCTGTGCAGAAAATGATACGATGCTGAATATGCCTTTTGAGGTTAAGCCAGAGGATGTCTTTGCTGCAATGAAGGCAGCAGATCAGATTGCTGGCAGCTTGGAAAACCTATAAAACTGTTTAGAAGGACTGTTGTAAAGCAGTCCTTCTTTGTGTCTGGATTAGAAAGCTATTTTAATTCCGGCCAATATTCTTTATTGGCTTCTATCATTTCATCCAGAATTTCTTTTGCAATGTTGGCAGAAGGAATGGTTCTGTTCATTGTAAATGCCTGCAAGGCTTTGCTATAGGAGCCTTCGATAGCCGCTTCTACTAAAAGCTCTTCGCAGGCGTTTTGCTGCTCCATAAGACCTTTATAGAAGCTTGGGATACTGCCGATACGTATGGGCTCTGGTCCTCTGGAGGTGAGATAGGCAGGTACCTCAACCATGGCATCCTCTGGCAGGTTTTTGATAATCCCCTGGTTAGGAACTATTACCAGCTGACGGCTCCTGGTATCATAGGCAAGAGCTTTTACAACGGATACGATAAATTTTCCATGTATGCCGACATAAAATTGTTCCAAATTAATTTCATGACCCTGCTCCAGCTGCCAGGCTGCTTTCAATACTTTTTTTTCACGATTCTGGATTACCTGCAGTCCTCTGGTATTTTCAATATCTGAATCACTTAGGATATCATCACCCAGCAGATAATATTGCCAGTAGGTATTTGGAAGATAGTCCGGGAACAGCCGCATAATCTTTCCTGCATTCTGAAAGGTGTGAAGCCAATCCGGGTCCCTGACCAGTGCGTCATCGTAGCTTGCCTTTGAAAGGTAGCCATGTTCTGAAACATGGTTTTTCAGCTGCTCTGTCACATCCTCACCCTTACAGCGAACCTTAGTGAACCATCCATAATGGTTCAGACCAAAGTAGTCTGTCTCCAGATCTTCGATTGATACCCCCAGAATTTCGGCCATACGTGCTTCGATTTCCACTGGCATATCACAGATATTTAAAATTCTGGCATGGGGGCGGAGCTTCTGCGTTGCCTTTGCTACAATGGCTGCCGGATTCGAGTAATTGACTATCCAGTAATCCTTAGTGGCATATTTCTCACATAAATCAATCAATTCAACCATTGGATAGATGGTTCTCATGCCATAGGCCATGCCTCCGGCACCACAGGTCTCCTGACCGATGCATCCGTGCTTTAAAGCAATTTTTTCATCCCTTACACGCATTTCCAGCTTTCCCACACGCATTTGTGCCATGATAAAATCAGCGTCCAGTAAGGCTTCCCCGGGAACTGTGCTTACATGGAAGGCAAGCGTCGGACAAATGCTTTTGATAACCTCTCTTACAATAAGAGCGACCTTATCCTGCCGCTCCTTGTCAATATCGTACAGCCAAAGCTCTTTTATCCTTAAAGCCTTTTCCTGCAGCAGATCCTTTACGATTCCGGGTGTATAGGTGCTTCCTCCGCCACAAATTACAATTTTAAATTCCTGCTTCATGCTTAACTCCTTTTGTCTTGTGTTATTTTGTCTTGCTTTATTAAGCTATATTTGTATACTAGGCCAAAAAATCCTGAGTGTCAACCACTTTGGAAGAAAGAAGATAAATAGAGTTGCTAAATAAAAAAAAATGTATTATAATAACAACAGCGTTATTTTTTTGAAAACATAACGAAAAGAGAAAAGGGGATGCTGTAAATGAAGCTGATTAAGACAGAGGATGCGGTAGGTCATGTATTGTGTCATGATATTACCCAGATTATCAAGGGTGTAACAAGGGATGCGGTATTTCGTAAGGGGCATGTGGTGAGAGAAGAGGACATACCGGTACTGCTGAGTGTGGGAAAGGACCATTTGTACATATGGGAAAAGGAAGAAGGTATGCTTCATGAAAATGAAGGTGCTGAAATTCTGGATAAAATCTGTCGGGGAGAAAATATGGAGGCTTCCGAGCCAAAGGAAGGAAAAATTGAATGGAGAGCCACCTATGACGGACTTTTAAAGGTCGACAGGGAACGGCTTTATAAGATAAATGCAGCAGGAGAGCTGATGGCAGCAGTACGTCATGGCAATTTTCCTGTAAAAAAGGGCGACAAGCTGGGTGGAACCCGGATTATACCTCTGGTGATTGAGGAGGAGAAGCTAAAAAAGGTAGAAAAAGAATGTGCCGGGGCTCCGGTGCTTACGGTACTGCCCTTTAGAAAGAAGACAGCCGGTATTATAACGACAGGCAATGAGGTCTTTTATGGAAGGATTCAGGATACCTTTACTCCGGTGCTGGAGGAAAAGCTTTCTGAGTATGATGCCGTGATGACGGAGCATGTTAAGCTGCCGGACAACCATGAGGAGATTACAAAAACCTGTCTTTTTATGATAGAAAAGGGTGTGGACATGGTTTTGGTCAGTGGTGGTATGAGTGTTGACCCGGATGATAAGACACCGCTGGCGATTAAAAATACCGGTGCGAGGATTGTGTCCTATGGAGCTCCGGTACTGCCGGGAGCTATGTTTTTATTGGCTTATTATGAAAGAGATGGAAAAACAGTACCAATTATGGGCCTGCCGGGCTGCGTTATGTATGCAAAACGGACTGTTTTTGATTTGGTATTACCTAGAATTATGGCAGAAGACCCAGTAACAAGGGAGGAGCTGGCGGCTTTAGGTGAAGGCGGCATGTGCCTTTCCTGTGAGGTCTGTACCTTCCCGAACTGTGGCTTTGGAAAAGGGAAATAGGTGACAAGAAATGAAGGATCAGTTTGGAAGAAATATTCATTATATGAGGATTTCCATTACCGACCGCTGCAATCTGCGATGCAAATACTGTATGCCGGAGGGCATTGATACTGTATCAATGCAGGAAATCCTAACCTATGAGGAAATTGAGACTCTGGCACAAATGGGGGCAGCTCTGGGGGTAGATACCCTTCGGATTACTGGCGGTGAGCCGCTGGTGCGTCTGGGAGTAGCTTCCCTGGTGGAACGGCTAAAGCGGATACCCGGGATAAAAAAGGTAAACATGACAACGAATGGAGCTTTGCTGGCAGGAATGGCTTGGGAACTGAAGGCAGCCGGGCTGGACGGCGTAAATATAAGCCTTGACGCAGCAGACCGTGAGCTGGTAGCCCAGGTTTCCGGAAGAGACTGCTATGAGGATGTACTGGCAGGTATGGATGCGGCTTTAGCAGCAGGTATTTCGGTCAAGCTGAATACCGTACTTACAGAAGGCCGCAATCAGGAGCAGTGGGAAAAGCTTCTTTTGCTGGCTGCCAAAAAGCAGGTGCCGATTCGTTTTATTGAGATGATGCCGGTAGGGCATGGCCGTAAGTTTATGCCAGTAGATAACTGTCGGCTAAAAAAGGAAATTATGAAGAAATATCCACAAAGCTTTGTGGAAACCATACAGTCAGGCAGTGAGCATGGAGCAGGTCCGGCCTCTTATATTAGAATACCAGAGCTTTCCATCAGTGTGGGATTTATCAGTGCAATTCATGGAAAATTCTGTCAGGAATGTAATAGGATTCGTTTAAGCTCCCAGGGGTTTTTAAAGCCATGCCTGTGCTATGGCATAGGAGCTGATTTGAAAACATTACTCCGGGAGGGGAAGGAAGAAGAGGTCTTTGCACTTATGCGGGAAAGCATATATAAAAAGCCTGGGGAGCACTGCTTTGAACATTTAGAGCAGATGACTGAGGAAAAGGAAATGGTAAGAATAGGGGGCTGAAGCAAATGGGCAAGCTGTTGGGAATCTGCGTCAGTGACAGACGGGGAATACAGAAAAAAGAAATAGAAAGAGCAGAGCTGAAAGAAAGCTGGGGTATTGAAGAAGATGCCCATGCTGGAAAATGGCATCGGCAGGTAAGCTTATTGTCTTATGAGAAAATAGAGGAGTTTAGAAACCGCGGTGCCAGTGTGGATTTTGGAGCCTTTGGGGAAAATCTGATTATTGAAGGCTTTGATTTCCGAGCTCTCCCAGTAGGTACACGTTTTCACATTGGAGAAGCAGTTCTGGAGCTAAGCCAGATTGGAAAGGAGTGCCACAGCCACTGTGAAATCTATAAGGTTATGGGAGACTGTATTATGCCAAGAGAAGGCGTATTTACAGAGGTACTTAAAGGCGGAGCTATTCAGGTGGGCGATGAGGTGACAATGGAGCCGCCAAAGGCTGACCGGCCGTTTACTGCAGCCGTGATTACCCTTAGCGATAAAGGAGCAAAGGGAGAAAGAGAGGATTTAAGCGGTCCTAAGATTGTAGAGAAGCTGGAAAAGGAAGGCTATGAGATAAAAGAGGCACTGCTTTTAGCCGATGAGCAGAAGGCATTGGAGCATCAGCTTCGGAGGCTGGCTGACCAAAGACAGGTTAATGTTATTTTTACGACTGGCGGCACCGGCTTTTCTGTTCGGGATGTAACGCCGGAGGCGACCATTGCTGTCTGCGACAGGATGGCAAATGGTATTGCTGATGCAATACGGAATTATTCCATGGAGATTACAAAACGGGCGATGTTCAGTCGTGCCGTTTCTGGCATTCGGAAACGGACGCTGATTGTCAATCTTCCGGGAAGTCCAAAGGCAGTAGCAGAAGCACTGGATTTCTTATTACCACAGCTTCCGCATGGCTTAGGAATTCTTCGTGGTACGGAAGGCGAATGTGCCAGAAAGTAGTACGATAGAAATAATTTTTAATTCATAAGGAGGAGAAAAAATATGAAACGAAAAGTACTAGCACTTATGCTGGCAGGCTGTATGGCACTGGGATTGACAGCCTGTGGACAGTCGAAAAACGAGGGGGCAGGTACAGAAACACCGGCAGCTCAGACCCCGGCTATAGAAACGGAAGAAAAGGCTGTAGAGGAGACAGAAATCCAGGTCTTTATCGCAGCAAGTCTGAATACTGTAATGACGGAGCTGGCAAAGCAGTACAATGAAAAGCATCCAGAGGTAAAGATTACCTTTAATGCCGACAGTTCAGGAACCCTTATGACACAGATTCAGGAGGGTTATGAATGCGATATCTTTTTCAGTGCGGCACAAAAGCAGATGGATCAGTTAGAGGCAGACGGACTTTTGGTAGAAGGAACCCGTGCAAATGTACTAAACAACCAGGTGGTAGTGATTACCTTGAAGGACAGCACAACCAAGGTAAGTGGACTGGAAACCCTTAATAAGGCAGAAAGCATCGCTTTGGCCGGAGGCAGTGTACCCGTTGGAAAGTATACCCGTCAGGCACTGGTAAACTTAGGCATCCTGCCAGAGGCTGAAGATGTTTCCCAGATTACTACTCAGGAGGTATCAGAAGGCTTAGGTGGTGTGGAAATCAGCGAGCAGGATAATGTGTCCAAGGTACTGATGGCTGTAACGGAAGGCTCCTGTGAGGTAGGAACCACCTATTACTCTGATACCTATGGTTATGAGGACAAGGTGGTAGTTCTGGAAACCGTAGGCTATGATAAGACAGGAAATGTTATTTACCCAATTGCCAGAGTACAGAATGCAGAAGCAGATGAAGCACAGAATAAAGCAGCAGAGGACTTCCTTGCCTTTATTCTTTCTGATGAAGCAAAGGCTGTTTTTGATTCTTACTATTTTGATACAAATGTAGAGCGTTAGGAGGCAGCCCCGGAATGAAGGAGATTATCGATATTTTAAAAGATTTAGATTGGACGCCCCTGTTTATTTCCCTGAAAACAGGAGTGGTGGCTACCATAATCTCCTTTTTTCTGGGGATTTTTGCTGCCCGAAGGGTAATTCATGCAGGGACAAGGGTAAAGGCAGTAGCAGATGGTATTCTGACTCTGCCTATGGTACTTCCACCGACGGTGGCAGGCTTTTTTCTGCTGCTTATATTCAGCCGGAGGCGTCCATTGGGGATGTATCTGTTTGATAACTTTGACATTAAAATTGTCCAGACCTGGGCAGGCTGTGTTATCGCGGCAACGGTGATTGCTTTTCCGCTAATGTACCGGAATGCCAGAGCTGCCTTTGAACAGATTGATGTTAATCTGGTGTATGCAGGACGAACCCTTGGGATGAGCGATGTAGCGATTTTTTGGAAAGTGGTTATGCCGACAGCAGGGCCGGGAATTATGTCCGGCACAATTCTGACCTTTGCGAGAGCATTAGGCGAATATGGAGCGACTTCTATGCTGGCTGGTAATATTCCAGGCAAGACAGGAACCATTTCCCAAAGAATCGCTATGGTAATTCAGGATGGCGATTATGTAACAGCCGGTGTCTGGGTAGGCATTGTGCTGGTGATTGCCTTTTTTGTTATCTTTTTCATGAACTTGATTGCAGGAAAAAATATAAAACAGGTAAAACGCTGGTAGGTATAGCTGAAAGGAGAAACGATGGGAGAATTTACACATTTTAACAGCCAGGGTGAGGCCATTATGGTAGATGTCAGTGATAAAAAGGAAACAAAGAGAGAGGCGGAAGCCTCCGGTACAATCCGTATGTCTGAAGAATGCTTTGAACTGGTAAAGAGCGGTGGTATGAAAAAGGGTGACGTGCTGGGAGTGGCCAGGATTGCTGGAATTATGGGGGCAAAACGGACCTCAGACCTGATACCTCTCTGCCATATTTTAAATTTAAGCAAGGTAGAAATCAGCTTTTCTTTCTTAGAGGGAAACAAGATAGAAGCCCGGTGTATTGTTAAGACGGAAGGAAAAACCGGTGTGGAAATGGAGGCTTTGACGGGAGTAAATATAGCACTTCTGACAATTTACGATATGTGTAAGGCAGCAGATAAGGGCATGGAGCTGGGAGAAATCCATCTGCTTTGTAAGTCCGGTGGAAAGAGTGGAGAGTGGAAGGCTGAAAATGGAGGTTTGTGATGGCAATTCGGCTGCAGATAGAAAAAAAGCTGGAGGGCTTTCATCTGGAGGTCAGTTTAGACAGTGAAAGCAGGAGAATTGGCATTTTAGGAGCCTATGGCTGTGGAAAAAGTATGACATTAAAAAGTATTGCCGGTATCGAAAAACCTGATAGCGGCTTTATTTTGGTGGATGATGTAACTCTATACGATTCTGATAGAGGCTTTTCCCTGAAAACCCAGAAGCGGAGGGTAGGTTATCTGTTTCAAAACTATGCTTTGTTTCCTACGATGACAGTCTGGGAGAATATCGGGGCTGGCGTAGCGGGAAAACGAAAGGAAAAAGAAAAAACGGTGGAGGGAATGCTGGAAAAATTTCAATTGGAGGGATTAGAAAAGCGTTTCCCGGCAGAATTGTCCGGCGGGCAGCAGCAAAGAGTGGCATTAGCCAGAATCATGGCTTATGAGCCGGAGGTTATTTTGCTGGATGAGCCTTTTTCAGCTCTGGATGGCTTTTTAAAGGATAAGCTGCAGCAGGAGATGCAGGAAATGCTTGCAGACTATAAGGGCACTGTGATTTTGGTTTCCCACAGCAGGGATGAAATCTATCGTTTCAGTGAGGAGCTTTTGATTCTTCATGAGGGAAAAAGCATCTGTCAGGGAAAAACAAAGGAGCTTTTTGAAAACCCTCACTGGAAGGAGGCTGCACGACTGACTGGCTGTAAAAATATCGTAAAAGCAGAGAAAACAGAGAAACATAAGCTTTGGATTCCAGAGTGGAAGACAGAGCTTTTGATAGAACGGGAAATTCCAGAGGACATTGCTTATATTGGTTTTCGGGCTCACGATTTTATACCGGTTTGGGGAGAACACTGTAAAAATTCTATTCCTGTACAGCCTAAAAGTATAGCAGAGCTTCCCTTTGAGCGGAAATATTTTTTAGAGGCTCAAAATACATCCGGTGAAGAAATCTGCTGGTTTGTCCAGAGAGAAAAATGGCCGCTTTTTGAAGAAAAAGGATTGCCAGACTGGCTTTTACTGCCAGAGGAGAAAATACTGCTGCTAAGGGAATAGTCTATTGACAAATTTCTATATAATGCCTATAATACATATAGATAAACTTCAATGGATGGAGATGCTATCATGGATAATAAAAAAGCAGCAGCCATGTTTAAAGCCTTTTGTGATGAGAATAGATTGAGAATCTTAGAGCTATTGCGGGAGGGTGAAAGATGTGCCTGCAGTCTTTTGGAAGAAATGCAGATAATGCAGCCAACACTTTCACACCATATGAAAATTTTGTGCGATGCAGGAGTTGTAGTAGGAAGAAAAGAAGGTAAATGGATGCATTACTCTATTTCCGAAGAAGGATTAAGGGAAGTCAGAAGGTGTTTAGATTATTTTACTGAGCATTCTGACAGAATAGATGAAAGGTCGTGTTGTAAAGAGTAGTTTTAGTGAACTTTTTCGCACGACTAATCATATACCCTAAATATAGAAAGATTTGAATATTTAGATACATGAATGAAAGGAGAAGTATCATGCTAAAAAATCTCTGGGATTTTTTTCAAAATGAAGTTTTAGGAATGAAATGGTTAAACAGACTCATTGGCAGTGGTTTAGAAGCAGCTGGACTAGACACAGGCAGCAGAATAGGTGGAAGCATAGAGTTTTTTATCTATGATACCATAAAAATTATGGTATTGCTAGGATTCCTTATTTTGATGATTTCCTATATTCAAAGCTATTTTCCCCCAGAAAGAACTAAGAAAATACTTGGAAACTTGAAAGGAATATGGGCGAATATCATAGCAGCCCTTCTAGGAACGGTAACTCCGTTCTGTTCCTGTTCATCAATACCATTATTCATAGGGTTTACCAGTGCGGGACTTCCTTTAGGTGTTACCTTTTCATTCCTCATATCGTCCCCTATGGTGGATTTAGGTTCGCTTGTACTCCTTATGAGTATTTTCGGATGGAAGGTAGCTATTGTGTATGTAATAGTCGGTCTTGTTATTGCGGTTGCTGGCGGAACTTTAATTGAAAAAATGCACTTGGAAAATCAGGTAGAGGAATTTATCCGAAAGGGTAAATCCATAGATGTTGTGAAGAAAGAACTTACCCCAAAAGACCGATTAAAATATGCCTGGGAACAGGTTATTTGGACGGCAAAAAAGGTAGCTCCTTATGTGCTTGTCGGTGTTGGTATAGGTGCAATTATTCATAATTGGATACCGGAGGATATTATTGTAAAGGTATTGGGTACAGGTAATCCCTTTGGAGTTATTATTGCTACGATTGCTGGAATACCAATGTACGCAGATATATTTGGATGTATTCCGATTGCAGAAGCTTTGCTTGCAAAAGGGGCAAGATTGGGTGTTGTACTTTCCTTTATGATGGGTGTTACCACCCTTTCCCTGCCGTCAATGGTTATGCTAAAAAAAGCAGTAAAACCAAAGCTGTTAGGAATATTTATTGCTATTTGTACGATAGGAATTGTCATTGTTGGTTACTTTTTTAATACAATTCAGTATTTATTAGTGTAGGAGGATTTAAAAGTGGGATTATTTAATTTTGGAAAGAAGAAAGAAAATTACTGTGGTAGTGATGAGGGAGCTTCTTTGGTAAGTATTAAGGTGCTTGGCTCCGGTTGCAAGTCCTGTCATGAGCTATACGAGAATACAAAGAAGGCAGTAAAAAATGCAGGTCTGTCCGCAGAAGTAGAATACGTTACTGATTTGGAGAAGGTTATGGGATATGGCATTATGAGTATGCCGGGACTGGTTGTTAATGAAAAGGTTGTTTCTGCGGGAAAAGTACTGAAGACTGCAGATATTGAAAAAATATTTCTGGAGGTCATTAAAGAAGAGGTAATATAATGTGCAAAGAGTGGCATTTTGAAGGAAAACCCAAAGTAGCATTTTGCTTTATCGATTTGTTTTGATTTTCAAGAAACGAAAAGAGTGTTGGTATTATAGCTCTTAAGCTAGGACTACGAAGGGCGATAATTCTAAAAAAATGCATATCATTTACTACAAGTGACGAGTACGCGGACATTCGACCTCCTGTCTCAAGTCCGCTCAAAAAACCTCCGTGTTTTTTGTCTCTGTAGGCTATGCATTTTTAAGAATTATCAGCTCTTCTCCGTATAGCTTATTCACTATAATACCAACACTCTTTTTTGTCTCCTGAAATTCAAAAATCTACAGTCCAAAATCATTCAAACAAATTTGGTTTATGCATTGAAAGCTTTTAGTAAATGTAAATTCTTTGATACCAGACAGGTTCTGCAAAGATTTTGCTTGCGATATTGCGGAAGTGAGTTCGAAAATCGCTCCTTAGATGTTCTTAAAATCGAAGGTTCTCCTGAGATTTTATATAGAACATCTTAGGAGAAGTTGAGAAGGAGCGAGCTATCGCAAGCAAAACTTTGCAGAACCTGTCTGTCCTATAAAAGAAATTACAATAAATCACGGGGAACAGATTGGCAAATACCGCTTTTTGAACACAGAAACTTTTCAACCATATGATGACAAGCTGTCTATGTATGTGATAGAATTAAATAAGCTAAAAAATGGCTGTAACGAGGAACACAAGGAAATCTATCACTGGGCTCAGCTTTTTAAAGCCCAAACCTGGGAGGAATTGGATATGATTGAAAAGAACCATCCGGAATGTGGAGAATTTGTTGCTGTTTTAAAGGAATTAAACGAAGACGAAATAATACAGCTGGAATGTGAAGCCAGAGAAATGTACGAATGGGACATTCATTCCCACCACAGAACTGGCTACCGTGAAGGACGTGAGCAGGGACGTACAGAAGGAGAATTTTTTAATATTATTTCTCTAACCAAGAAAAAATTGGAAAAGGGAAAAACAGTCGAAGTAATTGTAGAGGAAGTGGAAACAGATATAGCTTTAATTGAGCAGATTACTAAGATTATTTCTGAACTGCCTGTCTATACAGTAGAGGGTGTCTATAAGAAATTAAAGGAGGATAATCCCTTTCACTAGGTTGAAGCATTACTTGGAATGATAGGAATTTTGGACTGTAGATTTTTTGAATTTCAGGAGACAAAAAAGAGTGTTGGTATTATAGAGAATAAGCTATACGGAGAAGGGTTGATAATTCTTAAAAATGCATAGCCCACAGAGGCAAAAAACACGGAGGTTTTTTGAGCGGACTTGAGACAGGAGGTCGAATGTCCGCGTACTCGTTACTTGTAGTAAATGATATGCATTTTTTTAGAATTATCGCCCTTCGTAGTCCTAGCTTAAGAGCTATAATACCAACACTCTTTTCGTTTCTTGAAAATCAAAACAAATCTATAAACCAAAATTTATAAAAACAGCTCCATCAAATCAAAATCAATATATTTTCCATCAATTTTGAAAAATCCCTTGAAGGTTCCTATTTTCTGAAAACCAAATTTTTTATACAGACTGATAGCTCGTTCATTATCACTTCTAACCTCAAGGGATATAATGTCAACTTTGGCTGTTTCTTTGGCAAATTTTATGATTTTTTCAAGAAGCATACTTCCTACGCCCTGCCCCCATTCGGATTTCAGAACAGCAATTCCAAATTCTCCTCTATGGGAGATTCTTTCACCGGAACAGGAACGAAAGCTTGCATTACCGATGATTTGTCCATCTTTTTTAGCTACATAGAAAGCTTTTCTGGATGAATTTTGAAAGCTTTCCAGGAAGTTACGTTCTTCTTTGATAGTGATTTTAATACCATCGCTGCCAAAGGTCAGATTATCAGTTTCCCCACCCACTTTTCGTGTAAATTCAATATGAGCCTCTGCATCTTCTGGTGTAACTGCTAAAATAGTTATCTCCATAATCATCACCTCGTTTTTAATTTAGCTTATCATATCATATTTCTTCAGATAGTTCCATAGAAAAAATTATTGACAAAGGGTAGGGAAAAGTGATAATATATAAATGCATTAAAGAAAATGAAAGTCATTCTCAATAATGAAAAGATAACATTGCAGTGGTAAAACAATTTCGGCTTACATAATTTTCTTTTACCGGAGCAAGCTAAAAAGGAGGAAACTATATGGGAACAGCTGCTGTTGGAGCTTTGCTTGTATGTATTGTATGTATAATTGTAAAAGGTATGATAAAAGACAAAAGGGCAGGGAAGTCAATTCAGTGCGGAGGAGACTGTAAGCATTGCGGTGGCCACTGCCATTAAGGAGGTATGGTATGAGCAGAGAGCTGCTTGCGATTGTAGAAACAATGAATCAGAAAAGTCTGGAGGTTCAGCTGGCTTTGCAGTGTGCACCAGTACTGACAGGAATTAAAACAGCCAATCTTCTGATTATAGATAAGAACAGTGCTATGAATTTTCCTGGTGTTCTGGTGGGAGAAGGACTTTTTTACCGATTGCTTTATGAAGTAAGGGATAAGCTGGTTTATCTGATCTATGATAGAAATAAGCTGCTTGCTTATATGGAAAACCCGGAGGTTTTTAGAGTGCTTCAAATGCTGGGCTATCAAAGGGTAAAGCTTGAGGAAATTTTAGAGGAGATATCCCGCCGCTATGAAAGCTATATGAAGAATGAGAGAAGCTTTCCACATGAGTTGGGACTTTTATTAGGCTATCCGGTGGAGGATGTGATTGGTTTTATAGTTCATCAGGGACAGAATTTTCTCTATAAAGGTTACTGGAAGGTATATGAAAATCCAGAGCAGGCAAAGCAGCTATTTGAAGCCTTTGACCGGGCAACGGAAAGAGCCGTTATTACGATTTATCAGGGCAATAGTATAAAAAGTATTGTAAATGCGGTCTGAGAGTCCGCGGAATGGAGGATAATATAAAATGAGTGAAATTAAGATTATTTACTGGTCACAGACAGGGAATACGGAAATCATGGCAGGAGCAGTAGAAAAAGGTGTTAAGGCTGCTGGAAAGGAAGCGAAGATATTGACTGTAGGAGAGCTTTCTGCCAGTGAGCTTAAGGAAGAAACGGTATTTGCCCTTGGCTGCCCGGCTATGGGAGCAGAAGAGCTGGAGGAAAGCGAGATGGAGCCTTTTGTGCAGGAGCTGGAGGATTTTGTTTCGGGGAAAAAGCTCGCTTTATTTGGTGCCTATGGCTGGGGTGACGGCCAATGGATGCGTAACTGGGAGGATAGAATGAAGGCAGCCGGAGCTGAAATCCTTGGCGGCGAAGGAGTTATTTGTAATGAAACACCAGACGATGAGGCTTTGGCAGCCTGCGAGCAGCTTGGAAAGCTTCTGGCAGAAGCTTAGAAAAATCAGAAAGAATTGACATATAAATAAAAAAATGGTATAACCTGCTTGAGTGTGGTTATACCATTTTTTTAGGAGGAAATGTAAATGGGAAAAAATTACAGCTGGGCAATTCTGGGGACTGGAGTCGTTGCCAATGAAATGGCACAGGCTCTTCATAATGCAGGGAAAGAGATTTATGCCGTGGGGAATCGGACCTATGGAAAAGCACAGGCTTTTGCTGAAAAATATCAGGTTACCAAGGTATATGAGGATTTTCATGAAATGTTTTCTGATCCGCAGGTGGATGTTATATATATCACAACACCGCATAATACGCACATTGGTTTTTTGAGAGAGGCCTTAAAAAATGGAAAACATGTGCTGTGCGAGAAAGCAATTACCTTAAATAGTGAGGAGCTGTCAGAGGCAATAAAGCTTTCGAAGGAAAATCATGCTGTTTTGATGGAGGCTATGACGATTTTTCATATGCCGGTGCACAAAAAACTGTATAAGCTGATTCATTCAGGGCAGCTGGGAAAGGTTAATATGATTCAGCTGAATTTTGGCAGTTACAAGGAATATGATATGTCGAACCGCTTTTTTAATCGGAAGCTGGCTGGTGGAGCTATGCTGGATATCGGTGTATATGCAATTTCCCTGGCACGGCTCTATATGACGAAAACACCTGACCGGATAATGTCCCAGGTGAAATATGCACCGACAGGAGTAGATGAACAGGCGGGGATTCTTATGATGAATGAAGATGGACAGATGGTAACGATTTCTCTGACACTTCATTCTAAGCAGCCGAAGAGGGCGATGATTTCCTGCGATAAGGCTTATGTTGAAATTATGGAATATCCGAGGGCTGAGGAGGCTGTGATTACCTATACTCAGACAGGCGAACGTGAGGTTATCCGTGAAGGAGAAAGAAGTCGTGCTCTGCAATATGAGATGGAGGATATGGAGGCTGCGATAAACGGAGAGGATAAAGGCTTTCTGAATTTGACTATTGATGTTATGAAGATAATGACAGATATTCGGATGGAGTGGGGAATGAGATATCCGGAGGAGGAAAATATGGCTTCTATTATGGAAGCAGCAAAGCAGGCAGAGGGCATAACAGAACACATTGCTGCTTTTTAGATATGTATGAGGTTAAAATTTTTGGTATCATAAAGAGTGATTTTTGCTTAAATAAAAAAATTAAATTTGTGTATTGACTCTCTCGTAGCGTAACGGTTTAGGATAAAATTGAAAGGAGGAAGTAATGAAGACAGTCAAAGACGTGTCAGAGATAAGCGGAGTAAGCATAAGAACATTGAGATATTATGACGAAATTGGTTTATTAAAGCCGACGGAATTATCAGATGCAGGATATCGCTTATACGACAACAAAGCATTAGGAAGGTTACAGGAAATTATGTTCTTTAAAGAATTAGATATTCCATTAGAAGCTATAAAGAAAATAATGGATAATCCTAATTATGATAAAGAGCAGGCTTTATTAACTCAAAAAAATTTACTCGAGCAAAAGCGAAACCGACTAAATGGGATTATTGAGTTAATATCAGACGTGATGAAAGGAGTTAATACTATGAGCTTTGAGGCATTTAGCAATGACGAAATTCAGAAAATTTTAGACCATATATTGAGATGTATGTCAGAAGAATCACTTAAGCAGCAGATACTAAAATATGGGAGCGAGGAAAAATATCGGGAGCATTTGGCAGCAGGCTTTTTAAATGAACAAGCGATTGCAGATGTTTTTAAATGGTATGGCAGTAAAGAAAAGGCAATGGAAGCTATTCTGCAGTCAACTGGTGATGTTAAGGAATTGAAGCAGGAGCAGGACGAAAATGCTGAAATTTATAAGAAGTTTATGGTAGCCAAAGAAACTGGTGACGCTAATGTAGAAAAAGAAGCAGTCGAGCAGCTTGCACAAAATTATAAGGAGATGTTTAAACTTGATAATGCTAGAAGCATACTTTTGGATTTAGCAAGTGAATATCTGCAAAAACAGAAATTGGCCGAAGCGACAGACAGCCAATTTGGGAGCGGTTGTTCTGAATATGTTGCATATGCTATTCAGAAGTATTATGGTGTTTAATCTCTCTTAATATCGATATCATTAGCAGGAATAGAAAAGAGCTAAGGGCAGCAACTTCGATGGTTATGGTGGAAAGTCTATGCATTCCCAGTCACATGGAGAAAGCTTTCGTTCTTTAATGATGAACCGTTTCAGGGGAAATGGTATATATTTGCTAGATGAGCCAGAAGCAGCATTATCTCCCACAACACAGATGTCGATGCTGTGTATTTTAAAGGAATTAGAAAAAGTAGATTCTCAGTTTATTATTGTTACACATTCACCAATTCTGTTGGCATATCCAAATGCTGATATATACGAATTTGGCGAAGATGGAATTGAAAAAAAGGGGTATAAGGAAACGGAGCCTTACTTAGTAACAAAATCTTTTTTAGATAATCCAGAACAAATGCTAAACCTGTTGTTTGGGAAATAGAGGAGCATTTAGAAGCTTATTTTACTTAATGAGAGGATATGTGGTTCTATCAGCAGATGATGCTTACAAAAGAAGATTATCTGGGAACAAAAAAATGCCTCTTGATAATCAGAACGCAAGTGCTCCGACTTAAAATGGCTGTGTAGAAGGGAATTTATGAAAAGACTGCAGCTTATGAAAAACTAAAGGATATTCTAGTAGGAAAGAGAGGTATAAAAAATAGATTTTGACGGTAATAATATGTGGTATCGTAGCTTTTAATCTGGTAAAAATCATTCGGACTTCCTTAAAGAAGCTAGTGGAGAAAAATCAGTATGCATTAACGAATATCAGTGCTTCTGCTTACCAGGTAACTACAAGCTCTGCCCGGGTGTCACGGGTAATACAGACCAATTCTGCTATGAGTGAGGAATGTGCAGCTACCAGCGAGAAGCTTTCTAACCAGGCTTACCGTATGAGAGAGCAGCTTTCCAGCTACAATCTTGGTAATGGAGATAACCAGACAATGACAGCAAGAATGCCTGATTATAGCGCCGCTGTGCTGCTGACTTTTATAGTGTTATTTTTACTGTCTGGCTGTACAGCAGATGAAAGAGCAGGAAAGGATGTCCCGGAAGCTCCGGCATGGGAAGAAAGTAGCCGGATTCCGTGGACAGAAGAGGAAAATACCGTAAGGATTGTACAGATAACGGATCCTCATTTCTATTCCTTGTCTCTGACCGACCAGGGTAGCCGCTACCAGCGAGTTATGTCCAATGCTGCAGGAAGAGCAGCTTTGGATATTGGAACCCTTTTAGATTGTTTTGTAGAGGAAATGAAGAAGATTAAGCCGGATGTGGTGATTGTCAGTGGAGATTTGACTTTGAAATAAGGCTACCGCAATCCCACTGGCTTTAGACGGTGGGTTAAGGTTGCCAAAAGTGGTGGTTTATGTTATACTTTCGTTATGGGAACATGGAAATCAAAGAACAGACACAAGTATTTATTACAGTACCATATTATTTTCGTATGCAAGTACAGAAAGAAGCTGCTGACATCAAAGCAGATATCGGATGATATAAAACAGTTTTCTTACGAGATATGTCAAAAGCATAAGGTTATTATTAGATATATGGAAACAGATAAAGACCATATTCATTACATGATAGAAACAGAGCCGACAATGTCAGTCAGTAAAATCGTAAATCTAATGAAAAGTTATACAACATATCATATTTGGAAAAAATATCCGAATTATTTGAGAAAACATTTCTGGAAAGAGCATACCTTTTGGACGGATGGATATTTTGCGTGCAGTGTAGGGAACGTTTCAGAAGAAATGCTCCGAAAATACATAGAAAATCAAGGATAACAATAGGCAAGGCGGTGTTTGTTGATGTTAAAAGCATATAAATACAGAATATATCCTAATAATGAGCAGAGAGCACAAATAGCAAAAACATTTGGCTGTTGTCGTTTTGTTTACAATCATACTTTAGCATATAGGAGAGAAATCTATGAGAAAGAGAAAAAGTCTGTCAGTAAAACAGACTGTAATAATTACTGCAATCGGGAATTAAAGAAGAACTACGAATGGCTTAAGGAAGTGGATAAATTTGCCCTAACTAACGCAATTTATAACATGGATTCTGCATATCAGAAATTTTTCAAAGAACATGCAGGTTACCCGAAGTTTAAGAGTAAGCATGACAGCCATAAATCATACACAACGAATTTTACAAATGGCAATATAGCGGTAGATTTTGAGAATGTCAAAATAAAACTGCCTAAATTAAAGGAAGTAAAAGCAAAACTGCATAGAAATTTCAGTGGGCAGATAAAGTCTGCAACAGTATCGCAGACACCAAGTGGAAAGTATTATGTATCAATATTGGTGGAAACAGAGCATGAAGAACTACAACATACCAATCATAATACAGGATTAGATTTAGGAATTAAAGATTTATGCATTACTTCCGATGGGAAGAAATACGAAAATCCAAAAACCATCAAGAAATATGAGAAGAAACTGGTAAAATTGCAAAGGCAGTTAGCACACAAAGAAAAGAGAAGTCAAAATTACTACAAAACCAAGAAAAAGATAGCATTATGCCATGAGAAAATAACAAATACCAGAAAAGATTATCTGCACAAGATGTCTCATGAGATTATCAGCGAAAACCAAGTGATAGTTTCGGAAAATTTACAGATAAAAAATATGGTAAAAAATCATCATCTGGCAAAATCAATAACAGATGTATCATGGTATGAGCTGACAAGACAGTTAGAGTACAAAGCAAAGTGGAATGGCAGGGAATATGTAAAAATAGATACATTTTATGCGAGCAGCCAGTTGTGTTCCACTTGCGGACACCAAAATACAGAGACGAAAAAACTGTCAGTAAGGGAATGGGTATGTCCTGTCTGTGGAACAAAGCATGACAGAGATATCAATGCTGCGAAGAATATATTGGCAGAGGGATTAAGAAAAATAGCATAAGAGAATTACTGGGTAGGGCAGGGACTGCCCGAATTAACGCCTGTGGAGATAGTAGGTTGCGAGGTCAATGAAGCAGGAAGCCCATTGGCTTTAGACAATGGGTAGTTCACTCTAAATGCCCCTGCATTATTACTGGGCTATATGAGACCTATTGTTGCTAATATTACCAATTTTTCTGGTTTCCCACCATATAATTTGCCATTTATTAATTTTAAAGAGTAAAAGGAACCCCACGAAAATCGCGGGGTTTTCGTATTAGAAAATGATGTCAGTAACTCTGATTTGCTGGAAAACAAATTTTTTAGGTAAAATGCGGAATTCTAAAGCATAAACTGGAATATTAAGGCATTGACGAAATAAGCAATATGAGATATACTAAAAATCGGATAAAAAATAAATAAAATAAAAAGGCGTTTCGCTAAGGTATCCCCTTAGCGAAATGCCTTTGAAAGTGTGACGAAATTCATGGAAAGAAAACCTGGTTATCATACCATAACCTACCGGTTCCGTCTGTATTGTGATCACAGAGAGTGGCTTGAGTACACAAAGGAAATCTATAATCAGGTGCTTGAGTTTTACTATCAGGTACTGGAAAAAGAGCCTGAGCTTGCAAAGCAGACTTCCAGACAGAAGCTTTTGCGGCAGCTGGAGCTTTTAACAATCGGTGCCAGAGGGCAGAAAAAGGAAAGTATAGAGTACCCTTTTCCTTATGGAAAGGTACCTTTGTATTTTCGGCGGGCTGCTGTGAGTGACGCGATTCGTCTTTACCGAAGCCGTACAGCCAGACTGGAAGCTACAGCAAAGCCAGGAGGGCACCGGGCTGCTCCGATTTTTTATAAGGGAATGTATAAGGAATTCACCAGTACCTCGGTTTTATTAAAGCTGTGGAATGGTGAGAAATGGATCTGGGAAAGCTGCGGTTTGGACAGCTGTGGACGTAAATGGCCGGATACAGGAGCTATGATGTCACCGGTGCTTAAGCTGGAAGGAAAACGGGCAATGCTCCATGTGCCAATCCGGGAGGAGATAGCAGATGTAAGACCAGTCAGAGAGCGCTTGCCGGAAACAGAGGCTATCTGTGCAGCAGCCTTTCCAGGTAATGACTGTATGGCAGTACTGGTCATATTAGGGAAGGATGGAGGTCTAAGAGAAAGCCACTTTATCCGTGGGGGAAGCCAGTTTGCCCATGAAAAGAAAAAGCTTTTAAACCGGATTCGTAAGAATCAGGAAAGCATGGGAGGAAGAAAAAGGCAGGTTTCGGAGAAGGAAAACAGCTATTTAAAGAGAAAAATAAGGAATTTATCGGAGCACTATGCTCATCAGGTGAGCCGTCAGATAGTAGAATTCTGCGAGGAGCAGAAGGTAACTATCCTTGTAGTACCAGGCTATCGGCAGCCCATCAATTTAAATGAGATGGGGTATCTCTTAGCAACCAGCTATGACTGGATTGGCAGAAGAATCATCCAGTATCTTCGTTACAAGGCTTTTGGTAAAGGAATTATCGTAACCTCAGTCAGCACGAAGAATATCGCAAAAAACTGCCATATCTGTGGCGAACCGGTAAAACGTTTTAATAAAGAAAATAAACCTGCCTGTAACTATTATGGCGGAAAGAATTATATCTGTCCGAATGGACACAAAGGAAACGCTTATTTTAATACAGCAATGAATGTTGGATTGCGATTCCTTCAGGAAATAGAAACTTAATTATTCAAATTATAAATCCCAGACAGAAATGCAGGGGTGAGGTCTGTGGCCATAGGCGGCAGGCTTTGGGTACAGCATCGCCGTTTTCTGCCTCGCGATAGCAGGCAGGGGAAAAGATGCTGGAAGTTATTAAAAAATTGAAAGAAAAAGTGCAGAGCCTGCCAGGATTTCCAAAGAAAATCAAGATGGCGGGCTGAAAGTGCGGTAAGGAGAAAACGTGAAGCAGAAAAGTTGGATGAAACGGTATGGAATCCATGCGGTGATATGTACTGTGATTATAGCAGTGGCATTTGGAATCAACCGTAAAATAAATATAGATAGAAGTCATGTATATACCTTGTCTACAGGGACGATTGTATTAGAAAGGTTGACAGAGTTTAAGGCAGAGAGTGGAAAATATATTTTTAAGGGCTGGGGATTTGACCCTAAAAATTACAGTGAAAATACAAAATGTGAGCTGATATTGCAGGACACAGAAACGGGAGAAGCTCTTTGGCCAACAATGGATAAAAATCCTGAAAAACAGGAGATTGAGGAACGCTATGTAGATGGAGGAGATTATACTGCCGGTAGCTTTGCAGGAAAGATTACAGAAAGGAAAGTAGATAAAGATAAAGCATATGAAATTTTACTTCGGTATACTTCAGAAACAAAGAACGAAGCTGGTGAAGCTCAGCCATATATAGCGACAGTGACTACCAATGATTTTTTATATCAGGGGGAAGTCACAGAATATAATCCAAAGACCTTTGTGGCACCACAGATTGTAGGAACGACATTGGAGAAGGAATTGGAAGGGGCAAGGCTCTTTCATTATTTTGAAGAAGGAATGTGGGTGTATATCAAGGGTGGGAAAATGTATTATGTGTTGGATGATGAGGCATTTCCACTTAAAAGATATCCAAATGGTTATATGGCAGTAAACTGGTTGTCTACCAATCATGATAAGATCCCAGAAGATTATCAGCAGTATGGAGGCGGAAATGCAGATTTTGAATTTATGAGTTGCTATGTGCCAGAATTGAGTTTTAGTAATTATAAAGTTGCAATTAGGGAAATTCCATCACAATATACAACTGTATTATATGTAAGGTTTCATGACAGAGATAGTGCATCAGCGATATTTGGAATTAGGAAACAATTAAAAGAATAATAGAAGGTAAGGAAGACGATATGAATATTCCATTTTCACCGCCAGACATTAGCGAGGCAGAAATAGAAAAGGTTACAGAGGTGCTACGCTCTGGTTGGATTACCACTGGACCGAAAACGAAGGAATTTGAAGAAAGAATAGCAGAATATTGCGGAAACAAAAAGGCAGTCTGCCTCAATTCAGCTACAGCCGCCATGGAACTGACATTACGGATTTTGGGTGTAGGTGAGGGTGATGAGGTTATTGTACCAGCTTACACTTATACAGCCACAGCTAGTGTAGTCTGTCATGTGGGTGCTAGACTTGTGATGGTGGATACAGCGAAAGATTCTTTTGAAATGGATTACGAGAAGCTGGAAGCTGCCATAACTGAGAAAACAAAGGTTATTATACCGGTAGATTTGGCAGGTGTGCTTTGTGATTATAGAAGAATTTTTGAGATTGTTGAAAAGAAAAAATCCTTGTTTCACCCTATTAATGAGATTCAGAAAAATTTTGGAAGAATTATTGTTATGGCAGATGCGGCTCATGGATTTGGAGCCTTTCAATTAAATGAGAAAAAGCAGAAAGAAATGTGTGGAGCGATAGCAGATTTCACCTGTTTTTCATTTCATGCGGTCAAGAACCTGACTACCGCAGAAGGTGGAGCAGTAACATGGCGGGAAAGAAAAGGAATAGATTCACAAGAAATTTATCAAAAATATATGCTGTTGTCTCTACATGGACAGTCAAAGGATGCGTTGGCGAAGACGCAGATAGGTGCATGGGAATATGATATCGTTGCACCATACTATAAATGCAATATGACCGATATTATGGCGGCGATTGGATTGGGGCAGTTAGACAGATACGAAGATTTGTTGGAGTATAGGAAAGAAATTGTAGAAAAGTATGATTATGCTGTTGAAGAATGGAATAAAAAACATTCGAGGAAGATACACAGGCTTTCCCATATAACTAAAGAGAAAGTATCCAGCTGTCATCTGTACCTGATTCGTATTGATGGCTTGGAAGAACAGCAGAGAAATATGGTCATTACGAAAATGGCAGAAAAGGGAGTTGCAACAAATGTACATTATAAGCCGCTTCCTATGTTATCTGCATACAAAAACCAGGGATTTAAGATAGAAGATTATCCCAATGCATATAGTCTTTATAAGAATGAGATTACACCTCCGCTACATACAAAGCTTACAGATAAAGAAGTAGAGTACATTATAGAGCAATTGTTTGCAGTCTTAGAGAATGTGTAGAGATTAGAATCCAGAGGAAATCAGGTATGAAGAAGAAAGAACAATCACAATTAAAGCCATGGGAAGAACTTCCGAAACAGATGAAAAATCCAGAAGTGAGACATTACTATGAACTATTACAGAAGAAATCCGGACAGATAAAAATTAAGAGGATTTTTGACAGGGTTCTTGCATGGGTTATGATTGTATTTTTGACTCCTATAATGTTTTGTATTGCGGCTCTGATTTACAAGGATTCAGGAAGCCCTGTTTTTTTTCGGCAGGTCAGAGTGACCCAATATGGGAAAAAATTTCGAATTTATAAGTTTCGCACTATGATATCTGACGCAGATAAACAGGGACCAGCAGTGACAGGAGCAGCAGACAGCCGTATTACAAAAATTGGAGCTTTTCTTAGAAAAACACGATTGGATGAGTTGCCACAATTATTCAATATTGCATTAGGTGAAATGAGCTTTGTAGGAACCAGACCAGAGGTGCCGGTTTATGTGGAAAAGTATACCCCTAAGATGTGGGCAACACTTCTATTGCCAGCGGGAGTAACATCACTCACCAGCATCAAATTTAAGGACGAAGCAGAGCTTTTAAAAGATGCAGATGATGTGGAGACTGTATATGTCAAAGAAATCCTGCCACAGAAGATGAAATGGAATCTGAAATATCTGAAGGAATTCAGTTTTTGGAAAGATATCAGGATTATGATACAGACTGTATTGGCAGTAGTGCAATAAGTCTTATGAAAAAGTACAGGAGTATAGATAAGAATGAAAGTATGGATTATTAATCACTATGCCATTCCACCAAGTCTGGGTGGTCTAGTGAGACATTATTACTTTTCCAAGTATCTGCAGGAAAAGGGGCATGAGGTAAAAATATTTACTGCCAGCAAGATACATAATACAGATGTCAATATGATTACAGATAACAAATCCTATATAGAGAAAGATATGGACGGTGTGATTTATGCCTTTGTGAGAACCAGTGATTATAAAGGGAATGGGATTGACCGGATTATCAATATGCTTCAGTTCCCAATACGGATTTGGAGTGTATGTAGGAAGTTTGAGAAACCGGATGTTATTTATACATCATCACCAAGTCCTTTAACAGCGGTTTCAGCAGTTATTATGGCAAAAGTGTTGAAAGTAAAAAAAGTGGTAGAAATTCGAGATTTATGGCCAGAGTCAATAGTGGAATATAACGAAATTTCACGAAGAAACCCAATTATTCAGATTTTGTATCAGTTAGAAAAATGGTTATATAAAAATGCCGATGAACTAATTTTTACAATGGAAGGTGGAAAAAAATATATTAAGGAAAGAGGATGGGCAAAAGAAATTAATCCTCAAAAAATATACCATATTAATAATGGAGTAGATTTAGAGGAATTTGAATATAGCAGAGAACATTTCCAAATTGAGGATGAAGATTTGGAAAATGAGGATATCTTTAAGGTAGTATATGCTGGCTCTATACGAAAAGTAAATAACTTGGAAATATTAATTGAAAGTGCAAGGTTGCTTAAACAGGAAAAAAGTAATATTAAATTTCTGATATGGGGTGATGGAAATGAAAAACAAGAATTAGAAAAACAGTGTAATAAGTTGAAATTAAAAAATATCGTTTTTAAAGGAAAAGTAGAAAAAAAATATATTCCGTATATAGTGAGTAAAGCCGACGTGAATTTTATGCATGGGAAATATACGGGTATTATGCGTTTTGGCTGTAGTTCCAATAAACTGTTTGACTATTTGGCAGCAGGAAAAACGATTTTAACAGATATTAATCCAAGCTATAACCTTGTAGAAAAATACCACTGCGGAGTAACCATTGAGGGGGATGAGCCAGAAAAAATTGTAGAAAAGCTACTTGAATTGGAAAAAGAGAGAGTATTTTTACAAGAAAAATATGAAAATAATGCAAAAGAGCTTTCAAAAAAATATGATTTTAAGCTATTAACAAATAAATTAGAAGAAATTTTACAAAAGGTGGAGAAATAGAAAAATGAAAGAGCTACTATTAAAAAAAATTAAAGAAAAAGCCATCAGGGTAGGGGTGGTTGGTCTTGGCTATGTAGGGCTTCCTCTTGCGGTGGAAAAGGCAAAAGCTGGATTTAAAACTATTGGTTTTGATGTGCAATCTGCAAAAGTTGATATGGTTAATCGTGGTGAAAATTATATTGGTGATGTTGTGGATAAAGAGTTGAAAAACATTGTTGAAAGTGGAATGCTATCTGCAACATCCGATTTCAGTTTTATCAAGGATGTTGATTTTGTGGCTATCTGTGTTCCTACGCCACTGGATTCCCACCAACAGCCGGATATCAGTTATGTAAAGTCTTCTACAGAAGCGATTTCTAAGTATTTGAAGAAAAATACAATGGTTGTTCTAGAGTCCACTACTTATCCAGGAACCACAGAGGAGTTGATTAAGCCGATTTTGGAAGAAGGTTCCGGGCTGAAATGTGGAGAAGACTTTTATCTTGGTTTTTCACCAGAGCGTGTTGATCCAGGAAACTTAATATATAAGACAAAAAATACTCCTAAGGTGGTTGGAGCCATCGGAGAAGATGCAACGGAAGTCATTGCAGAGATGTATCGTGCCGTATTGGAAGGTGATGTTCATGAGGTTTCGTCTCCAGCAGTAGCCGAGATGGAGAAAATTCTTGAGAATACATATCGAAATGTCAACATTGGCTTAGTAAATGAGCTGACAATGCTCTGCAATCGTATGGGCATTAATTTCTGGGAAGTGGTAGATGCTGCTAAGACAAAACCATATGGTTTCCAGGCATTCTACCCGGGACCGGGCTTAGGCGGTCACTGTATCCCACTTGACCCATATTATTTATCTTGGAAAGCAAGAGAATATGGTTTTCATACTTCCATGATTGAAAGTTCTATGATGGTGAATGACCGCATGCCAGAATACTGTGTAGAAAGAGCTGGAAAGATTTTAAATCGTTTCAAGAAAGCGTTAAATGATTCCAAGGTTCTTGTATTAGGGGTTGCTTATAAGCAGGATATTGATGATTACCGTGAAAGCCCGGCTATTCGCGTGATTGGGGTATTGAAAAGAGAAGGGGCAGAGGTAGAATATTATGACCCTTGGGTGGCAAAGTATAAAGAACATGGACAAGTTGTTACTGGGTTAAAAGAAATTAATCCAAAGGTTGTAAAAGGCTATGACTTGGTTATGATAACGACTGCACACACAAACGTAGATTATCAGATGGTACAGGAGAACGCAAAAGTTATTTTTGATACCAAGAATGTAATGAAAGCCATTCAGAATAGAGAGAATATAGAGGTATTGTAAAATATGGAAATGAAGTTTACATACGGTTCATATGCAGCACTAATTAAGCTATTAAAGGAATATCAGTATCAGATAACGGATTACCATAGTTATAGAAAATATGAAAAAAGTGTGATTCTAAGACATGATATAGATTATGACATCAGCAAAGCCATCGAATTTGCGAAATATGAGCAAAGCTTAGGTGTGTGTTCAACATATTTTGTTTTATTAAGCAGTGACTTTTATAATCTGTGTTCTAAAAGAGTGTTTGAAGCAGTGCAAGAAATAGCTTCCTGCGGACATGAAATAGGATTGCATTTTGATGAAACAAAGTATAAAGCAAAAAATATGTCAGATATGAGTAGATATATAGAAAAAGAAATAGAACTTATGGAAAACATATTACAATTACCCATAAAGACAGTTTCAATGCATAGACCATCTGAAGAGGTATTGAGGGCTGATTTGAAGTTTCCTGAAATAGTAAATAGTTATGGAAAGATTTTTTTTGAAGAATTTAAGTATGTGTCAGATTCCAGAATGGCTTGGAGAGAAGATATTTTTGGAATCATCCAAAAAGAAGAGAGAAAGAAACTGCATATTTTAACGCATCCATTTTGGTATGCAGAAGAGGAAGAAGAGACCGGAAAAAAATTAGAACAGTTTTTAAAAGAAGCATATATAGAGCGGTATATCAGTTTAAGTTCTAATTTTAGAAATCTGGAAGAATATGTGGGGCTGAAGAAAGAGTAGTATGAACAGAAACATAAATAGAAAAATATGTGAAGAGGGACTAGAGTCAGAACGTCTTTATTATAGAAAGTTGCGTTTAGACGATGTACAGGATATGTTCGAGTATGCTTCTAAGGGGGAAACTTGCCGTTTTTTAAAATGGGGACCATATATAGGTATAAGTCAGGTAGAAAAATTTATTGGCGAAAAAATATATAATTATCAAGCCCCAGAAGATATTTTATTTGGAATAGAACTTAAAGAAGTGAAGAAATTAATTGGTGTTATTCGTATTTATAACATTACAGAAAAAAATGCGGATGTTTCTTATGTTTTAAATCCATTATTTACTGGAAAAGGATATATGACAGAAACGGTTAAAAATATGATTGAGTTATGTTTCCAAAAATTGCAGCTTACAGTAGTCCAGGCTTACTTTGTTGAGGATAATATCCGTTCTGAAAAAGTAATGATAAATTCTGGAATGCAAAAAGACGAATCATATGAAGCTTATGAAGTAATTAAAGGAAAAACAAGAAGAGTATTAAGATATCGGACAGAAAGGGGGAACTGAAAAAATGAAAGTTGCGATTCATCAACCGCATTATTTCCCGTGGCTGGGATATATGGATAAAATGGCAAAAGCGGAGAAATTTATCGTTTTAGATGAGGTACAGCTTACGGACCGTTCTCCGATGGTCAGGAATAAATTTCTTACATTTAATGGGGAGGAAGCAATTCTTTCATTAAGTATCCAAAAAAAGGGGTACAGAGAGAAAAAAACGCGGGATATAGAACTATTCAATATAGAAGAGATACAAAAGAAGCACCGGAGATTTTTTGAGTGTAATTATAAAAAGGCTAATTATTTTGGTGAGATAATGGAACGGATTGCCCCAATTTTTGAACGTCCATATTATAATCTGCTGGATATAGAAATGGACACCATAAATTTGATTAAAGAATTATTGGATATAAAAACAGAATTAATTTATCAAAGTGATTTGCTATATGACAAAGAAAGCAAGAAAAGTAATTTGATGAAAACCTTGTGTTCTTCTGTTGGTGCTGATATCTATTTATCTGGAAATGGTGCAAGAAAGTATATGGATGTAGAAAGCTTTAAGGAGGACGGCATCGGAGTCGTTTATCAGAACTTTGAATATCCTGTATATCAACAGTTTCACCAGGAGATATTTGTACCTAATTTATCGTCTGTTGATATGTTATTTCATTTAGGGATAGATGGTTCTAAAGAAGTTTTTTGGAATAATGTAAAAAAGGGAAAAGTGTTTGAAGGAGAAGAAAGATGAGATACGCATTAATTGGATGTGGAAGGATTTCCACTAACCACATAAAAGCAGCCATTAACAACCAATTAGAGTTGGTTGCTGCGTGTGATATAGTACCAGAGCATATGGAAAATGTTTTGGTAAAGCATGGTTTACAGGAGAGTACGACAATCAAACGCTATACCGATTACAAAAAAATGATAGAAGAAAACCAACTCGACTTAATCAGTATTGCCACAGAAAGTGGTTTACACGGTGAAATCGCACTTTATTGTATCGAACATGGAATCCATGTGATTATTGAAAAGCCAATGGCGATGTCTTTGGAAGAAGCAGACAGGATCATTACTCTATCAGAAGAAAAGGGTGTAAAAGTGGCAGCTTGCCATCAAAACCGCTTTAATATCGCAGTACAGGAAATGAGGCAGGCCTTGGTGGCTGGACGCTTTGGAAAGCTTTCCCATGGTTCAATTCATGTACGCTGGAACCGGAATAAGGATTATTATACCCAGGCACCATGGCGTGGCACATGGTCACAGGACGGTGGAGCTTTGATGAACCAGTGTATTCATGGAATTGACTTGCTCCGCTGGATGCTGGGTGATGAAGTGGAAAGTGTCTATGGAGTGACGAGACAACAGTTTCACCATTATCTGGAAGCAGAAGATCTTGGTATGGCGGTAGTGAAATTTAAAAATGGAGCCATAGCTACGATTGAGGGGACAACTAACGTCTATCCGCAGAATCTGGAGGAAACCCTTTACTTGTTTGGGGAAAAGGGAACGGTGAAGCTGGGTGGTAAATCTACGAATAACATTGATGTCTGGGACTTTGCAGATGAGACAGAAGAAGATGTTAAGAACAAGGGATTGGAAGAAGTAACCAGTAATGTGTATGGAAATGGACATACCAGCTTGTTTGCAGATATGATTAAGGCGATTGAAGAAGACAGGCAGCCTTATGTAGATGCCTATGCAGGGAGAAGGGCACTAGAAATGGTACTGGCAATCTATAAGAGTCAGAAGACTGGAGAAGTAGTGAAATTTCCGGTGACTGATTTTGCAAGTACAGATATGCAGGGAGAATTTTAATGGGAGAAAAAAAATATTTTGTACATGAGAGCAGTTATATAGATAATAATGTAGAAATTGGCGAAGGAACAAAAATATGGCATTTCTGTCATATTCAGTCTGGAGCCAGGATTGGAAGAAACTGTACAATCGGACAGAATGTGTATATTGGAAGGAATGTACAGATTGGAAATGATGTAAAGATACAAAATAATGTATCTGTGTATGAAGGTGTTACCTTGGAAGACGGTGTATTTTGTGGACCTTCCTGTGTTTTTACGAATGATTTGACTCCAAGAGCAAGATTCCCAAAGGGGAGGGAGAATTTTGTAAAAACCTTAGTAAAAGAAGGGGCAACAATTGGTGCCAATGCAACGATTGTGTGCGGAAATACAATTGGAAAGGATGCTATGGTATCTGCAGGAGCAGTGGTTACAAAAGATGTGCCTGAAGGGAAGCTGGTGGTAGGAGTACCAGCCCGGGTGAAATCAAATAATTAAAAGATAGCAAATTATTATCATGTCGGTGCAGATATATCTTTTCATGCAACCTTAAAAAGATGTTAGATGCCTTTTATTTAACTTTGCCAAGTAGAGAACCAGTATATTTGGATGAAATTGAAAAATAATACAGAAAGAAAAAATAGACATTATTCTGCCAATTTCTTTTTATGATATGGAGATTTATTCTTGAAATGAAATACTATTTAAAACAAGTGAAAATTCTGTCAATTGATTATGCTCCTATAGCTGTCTGTATGATAAAAGAAAGGGAAAGAAGATTTTAGAGAATGTTGGTATTTTTCATCAGAAGGAAGTCTTAGCAAAATGGAAGCGTACACAATTAGAGTAAAGAGAATGCCTTGTGGCAGATAAAAAGGTTTAGTTTAGATAGGTAGTTGAGAAAGTTATTGTATTGGAGTCGTTTGTCGGTAAAAAAAGGGCTGTTTGGGGAATAGGAAATACAAAAAATCAGGTTAAAGAAACATGTTTACAATACATGGGAGTGATTTTTGGAGGAAGGAAAAATCTCATGAAGAGTTTAAAGACGAGAGAGAGGCAGGCAAACTTTTATGATGCTGTTCATGCTGCAGAGAAGATGGTGGATGATTTAGATTACTTAATGGAGAGCGATGAAAAATGTTAAAAACTTTAGTTCTTTTGCCAGGAAGCATAGATAATATTTTTTTGAAAAATGAGATGGAATATCTAAAAAGAAACTTTAATATTATTTATATTTTTGTTTACGAAAATCCTAAAAAGGACTGGTATGTGAAAGAGAAAAAAATCAAAACTTTATATGTAAAGAATTTTACAGTTAAGTCCATTATAAAGTCATTTTTTAATTTTTTATTGATAAAAGAATTAAGGCAGGAAGTAATAAAGCAGAAAAATTTAAAGAAAATACTATATGCATTTTTTTATGAAAACTTTTACTGTAATGTATGCCAGATTATAAAAAAAGTGCAATTAGAAGGAGAGGTATATTTATATTCATTTTGGCTTTCCAGAGGAGCTTATGCAGTTGCAAGGTACAAAAGGGAAAATGCGAATAAGGTAAAAAAAGCAGTGTCGAGAGCACATGGGTATGATTTATACGAGGAAAGAAATAAATTGAAGTATTTGCCTTTTCGTAATTTTATAAGGGAAAATTTAGATGAGATATATTTTATTTCAAAGCATGGAAAAAATTATTTTTTAAACAGATATGGTAAAGCAGACTGCCAGTATGAAATTAGCAGATTAGGAACAAATAATGAAAAAAGGATAGAAAAAATAATTAGAAATAAGAAAGAAATTTGTATAGCTTCCTGTTCTTCTATAATTTCAGTAAAAAGGCTAGATTTATTAATCAGGATATTAAAAGAATTAAAAGTGCCTTATAGGTGGATACATATTGGAAATGGAAAATTAAGAGAGGAAATAGAAACGTATGCAGGAAAGGTATTACCTAAAAATTCGTATCTGTTTTTAGGAAAAATAGAGAATGACAAAGTTTTAGAAATTTATAAAGAGTATGATGTGGATTTTTTTATCAACACCAGTGATTCAGAGGGAATCCCGGTTTCTATTATGGAGGCAATGTCTGCCGGGATTCCGGTGATTTGTCGTAATGTAGGGGGAAATGGGGAAATTGTGAATGGAGAAAACGGATTATTATTAGAAGAAAAAGAGGAAGACATTGTAATTAATAGAATGGAGGAATTTTTGAAAATAAGATTAGAAAAAAGAGAGGAGTACAGGAAAAAAAGTATTGCTTGTATACAAAGTTGGAATGAAAGGTATAATGCTGAAAAGAATTATGAAGAGTTTTGTAAAAAAATGAGAGAATGATAAGTGAATTAGATTAATAGAAATTGTATATTTGTTGAGTTATATAGAAAGGAAATTACGATATGAAAGTTGTTCTCTTAGCAGGCGGTTACGGTACACGTATATCAGAAGAATCTGTATTTAGACCGAAACCGATGATAGAGATAGGAGGTAAACCTATTTTATGGCATATTATGAAAGAATTTTCGTACTACGGGCATAATGAATTTATTATATGTGCGGGATATAAGCAGCATGTGATTAAAGAATGGTTTGCAAATTATTTTTTATATAATAGTGATATTACGTTTGATTATCAAAAGGGTGATAATTCTATGATCATACATAAGTCGGAAATAGAGCCATGGCGAGTTACGGTTGTTGATACAGGGTTAAATACTATGACAGGTGGAAGGATAAAGAGAATTCAGCAATTTGTAAATGATGACCCTTTTTTTATGACATATGGTGATGGAGTTTGTGATGTTGATATAAATGAACTGTTGGAATTTCATCGTAATAAAGGAAAAATAGCAACATTAACAGCAGTTCTTCAGGATCAATCAAAGGGAATCTTAGATATTGGTGGAGATAATGCAGTAAAATCTTTTAGAGAAAAAAATGTAAATGATGGTTCACCTATAAATGCAGGGTACATGGTTTTAGAACCTAAAATATTCAATTATATTGAGGACGATAATACTGTATTTGAGAAAACTCCTCTTGAAAGACTGGTTGAGGAAAGAGAATTAATGTCGTATATACATAAGGGATTTTGGCAGTGTATGGATAATATTCGAGAAAAGGATCAACTTGAAAAACTTATAGTAGCTGGTAAGGCTCCGTGGATCAAATGGAAGGATTAGGTATAAAAAATGCTTGATTTAAATTTTTATAAAGGAAAAAAGGTTTTTATAACAGGACATACAGGATTTAAAGGATCTTGGCTTTGTACGATACTTGTAAAAGCAGGAGCAGAGGTTACCGGCTATGCATTAGAACCTCCAACAACTCCTTCTCTATTTGAGTTAGCAGAAATCGAAAAAGATATTCATTCTATAATTGGTGATATCAGAGATTTTACTGCACTGCATAGGGCATTTGAGGAAGCTAAACCAGAAATAGTTTTGCATCTTGCAGCTCAACCAATTGTTAAAGATAGTTATAAAAATCCTGTATATACATATGAAACGAATGTGATGGGAACTGTCAATATTTGTGAATGTGTACGTCTTTCGACTACAGTTAAGTCGTTTTTAAATGTTACAACTGATAAGGTATATTTGAATAAAGAATGGGAATGGGGATATAGAGAAAATGAAGAATTAGACGGATACGATCCATATTCGAATTCTAAGTCATGCTCAGAACTTGTTACACATTCCTATATTAATTCGTTTTTTAAGAATAAGGGAATTGCTGTTTCTACTGCCAGAGCAGGCAATGTTATTGGAGGTGGAGACTTTGCGAATAATAGAATTATACCAGATTGCATAAAGGCTGCTTTAAAAAAGGAGGTAATTATTGTTAGAAATCCATATTCAATTCGACCCTACCAACATGTTTTGGAATCACTTTATGCATATCTTATGATTTCATCAAAACAATACGAAGATACAAAGTATGCAGGATATTACAATGTAGGACCAGATGATTCTGATTGCTACCAAACGGGAGATTTAGTTGATTTATTTGTTAGCAAATGGGGAGATGGGATGTCGTGGGTAACCCAATATGATGAGGGACCATATGAGGCTAATTTCCTTAAATTGGATTGTTCAAAATTAAAGAATATTTTTGGATGGAAACCGCATTGGAATTTGGATACTACGATGGAAAAAGTAGTTGAATGGTCTAAATGTTGGATTGCAGGTAAAAATATTAGGGAATGTATGGAAAAGGAAATAAATATATTTTTGGAGAATGATTATAAGTAGAGGAAAAGAATGCTATGATAAATATGCGTCATGTAGGTATTTATGTAAAAGATATTATAAAATTGACAAATTTTTATATAAATTGCTTTGAAATGTTACCCATTGTATTATTTGAAGATAATAATAATCGTATTGTTGAAGAACTATTTGGGAAAAATATTGTTATAAAAACAACTAAATTATTAACTCCCTATGGGAAAAAACAAGGAACAGGAGACATGATAGAATTAGTACAAATTAATAATAGTATTCAGGAAAAACCATATCTGCCAGAAGAAGTACACGGAGATATAGGGGACTTTGGGAGCTCCCATATAGCTATAGGGGGGTAGAAGATATAAGAAAAACTGTTGATTTGGTTGTTTTAAATGGTGGTAAAAAAATAACAAAAATATATATACATAACAGGCGATGTGTCTGTTTCTGTACAGATCCTGAAGGAAATTGGATAGAAATTATTTCTGAGGAAGACGGAAATGAAATATTTCCTGAAGCATAAGTTCCTGGATGAATGTCTAAAAGGAGGGGGGATTAACATATGGCACAACCTTTACTATCTATATGTATTCCTACATATAATCGAATAAAACATATACGAAGACTGGTTTCTTTTTTAGAGAGTGAATTAAAAGATGTAGACACTAGACTAATTGAAGTTATTATTTCAAATAATCATTCAGATGATGGAACTTTTGAATATTTAGATTCATTGAAAGAAAAATATGATTGGCTATTTATAAGTCATAATAAGCATAATATTGGTGGATTTAAAAATATGCAAAAATTAATATACATGGCAAAAGGAATATATTTATGGATACCTGGAGATGACGATTATTTAAAAAAAGGTACTATTGGAAAATTATTAAGAATAATTCAAGAGGAAAGTCCAACGTATATTTATATGTCGAGAAGAAATATTAATGAAGAGACAAAAGAAATTACTATTCAAGGAAAAAAATACTGTATTGAATATAATAAGAAAATAAAAGTAACACATAACCAACTGGTTACTTTATTAGTGGATAATTATACTGACTTGAAATTTCAAACTTCATCAGTTTTTTTGACGGAAAATTGCAAAAGATATGACAATGAGGCAAACTATATGGATAAAAATGCCAAGGAAGCGTGTCACTCATTATATAAAACAGTGAGAAGTATGCAAGAGGGTGCGGCTTATTTTATATCAGAGGTTTTAATACTAAGTGGAGATCAAACAACCTGGAGTGATAGATGTATTGATTATGGGGCAGTTGCTGACTATAAATTTTCAAATTATTTGCTTTCATTTGGCTTTACAAAGAGTGAGAGCAGAGAAATTGGGAATTTTCAACTTGCACGTGATTTAGTAACCTGCTTTCACAGTAAGGAACTGATGGATAAATGGAAAGAATATGAAAAACCGGGAAACGGTACACAGTTGTATGTAGCGTTTATTGTACTGTGTTTAAAGAAGATTAGACGTAAATTTTTTAAACTTCAGTGTATTATTGACGAACCAATAGATAAGTCATGCTTTGGGTTGTAGTTAAATATTTCGTTGTTTGATAGGAGAAAAAAATGGTATCATTTATTTTGCCAATAATCTGGTCACTGGCAGTTTTATATAAATTAAAATATAAAAAAAACGTATATGGATTGCTGTTTTTATCATTAATAATTCCACCAACTATTAATATTGTAAATTCCAGAATAAATACTATGTATTATTTGTGTATTTTTCTTATGTTGATGATAGTTGGAAAACGGCTGATAATTGGAAAGATTTTTCTCAATAATGCTATAGTGATGACTTCTGTTATTACTTTTTATTTTATTGCTTGGGGATTAAAAGGGAGTGGCAGTTTTTTTTATGAGTTTATTGGAGATATAAAGTTCATTGTTTTACTAATTGAGTTTGCGATCATTATGAAAAATGCGAAGTGTGAAGAAATAGATGCTGGTTTTCAATGGGCGTTAAAGTTTTCTACTGTTATTAATTTTCTAGTAGTTATAGGGACATTTATAATTCCTATGGAAATTACGAATCTCGTGCTGCTGTTTTACTACAATGATGATACTATTAATTCTATTGACAATTTTGTTGATGGAAGACTCGCTCGCGCATATGGTGTATTTAATCATCCGGCAGTTTTATCAATTTTTAGTTTAATGGTTTTTTTCTATTTTTTTAAAAGGCATTATGAAAATAAAAAAAATATTATTTATATGATAATGGCATTGATAATGGGAATGAGTGCATATTCAAAAACTTTTATTTTGGGGATGCCGATCATTTTTTTAATATGGATGATATTTAATATAAAAAATATTAAGATATTTATTTTATTTAATGCATTATTATGTATTCTTATGGGCATATATGCTAATTTTGAGATTGTCATTGAAAGAATTCGCGATATAAATCCAGTACTTGCATATTATATGAATTACTTAAATCATCCGATAGAAGCGTTGGCTACACGATACAGTCCTCAAACAGGGAATATGGTTCCAATGTATTACATTATCCGCCAGAATTTGTTAATAGGAGTAGGACCTAATCCAATAGGTACAGAAACCGTTGTTGATAGTGCACCGCTCGTTATTATACATAATGGAGGATTATTAGCTCTTAGTTTAATTTTAGCTATGTATATAGTATTACTTTCTAAAAGCATTCAAATAAAAAATGATGTACTATTGTGTTTTCTTTTTATTATTATTTTGTCTGGGTTGGCATTGCCAACATGGATATTTCACCAGGCAACTTTCATAATGTTGGTTTATATAATAATTATACTTAGCAAGTCTAAAAATAAAATTTTGTGTAGGTAAAGGAAATTCAATGAGAAGTAATAAAAATAATTTATTTGAAAAAGGTACAGTGGTTACATTTATAAATTATATAACAAAAATATTTTTAAATCCGATAATTGTCTTATTTGTTCCTGTTTTTTTAACAGAAGAGGTGCAGGGATATTGGTATACATTTGGTAGCATTGCAGCATTAACTTCATTTGCGGATTTAGGGTTTACATCAATTATGACTCAGTATACAGCACATGAATATACATATCTTACATTGGATGAAAAGAAAAGGTGTTTTGTCGGTGATAATAATAAATTAGAACGAATAGCATCGTTGTTTAAATTTATAGTTAAATGGATAATCGTTGTACTATGTATTGCATTCTTAATAATTGCAACTGTTGGATGCATAATATTTACTGGAAAAAATGATAATGTATATTGGCTAACTCCTTGGATTTTATATGTGTTTGGTACAGTAATAAATTTTTCTATGGAAGTTGGATTGTCTTTTTTCGAAGGTTGCAGTCAATTTCATATAACACAAAAAATTCGTATTGTTGCAAGTACAACACATTGCTTGCTGACAATAGTATTACTTGTATTAGACATGAATTTATTTGCATTGGCAATACCTTTATATGTAAAAGCAGCTATTGTAGCAATAGGGCTGCTTAATAAATATGGATTTGCTATTAAGCAAATGGTTGCAATTAAAAATAACACTCGAATTAACTGGATTGGAGATATCATTCCTTTATTAATACGCTATGCGGTTAGTTGGATGAGTGGATATTTTGCCCAGCAAATTTATAATCCTATTGCTTTTTCGAGGTTTAGTGCATCAGAGGCTGGACTTGTAGGATATTGCATTTCTATAGTTTCAGCAATTTATTCAGTGGCAAATGTTTGGAATTTATTAGCAGTGCCCCAGTATAATATGGCTGTTGAAAAAAAAGATTGGAGAAAAATGGATTATCTTATGAAGAAAAATTTGTTACTTTCTATAATTACTTATATTATAGGAATTGCAGCATTATTTGGGACATCAATAATTCCTTTTTCTAACCGTTTAATTTGGTCACACATACTTAGCCCAAAGGCGGTAGTCATGTTGGCAATTAATTATCTGTGTTCAATTATAATTTATGTTGAAGCAACATATCTAAGAGCCCATAAAAAAGAACCGTTTATGATCATATCTGTTTGTTCTGGCTTAATTAGTTCAATATTGACATTATTTTTTACAAATATATTAGGTATAGAATATATGTTTTTAGGATTAATGCTTACAAATATAATTATTCTTCCGGTATCTGTTTATATTTGGAAAAAATGTCGAATGGAATGGCATAAGAACGGAGTATTTGAAGGAAAATCATAGTTTTATAAAGATGGAGGAAGAAAATGAAGATTAAAGTTGCAGAATGGATAGCCTGTTTTTTGGTTGAACAGGGAATTCGATATAATTTTACAGTACCAGGTGGAGGAGCAATGCATATGAACATTGCTTTTGGACATCAAGACGGTATAAACAATATTTTTGTTCAACACGAGCAGGCTGCGGCAATGGCTGCAGAAGCTTTTCAAAGAATTAATAATGAATTACCGCTTGTGTGTTGTACATCTGGTCCGGGAGGAACAAATACACTTACTGGGGTAATGGGAGCTTGGTTGGATAGTATTCCTATGTTGGTTATTTCAGGACAAGTAAGATATTCAACAACAGCACGATCAACAGGGCTTCCTTTACGATCAATGGGACCTCAGGAATTTGATATTGTGAAAGCTGTATCATGTATGACAAAATATGCTGAAATGGTTGTTGATGCAAATACAATAAAGTATCATCTGCAGAAAGCTATTTTCCTTGCCACTAATGGAAGACCAGGACCAGTTTGGCTTGATATTCCATTAGATGTGCAAGGAGGATATATTGATACCGACAATTTAATTGAATTTAATCCCAGTGAATGCACTGGTGAAGTTTCAAAGAATATAGATAATGATATTGTTGATTGTATTTTGAAGAAAATTATAGATTCAAAGCGTCCGGTTTTTAATGCTGGAAATGGTATACGTATAGCAGGAGCTTATGATGCTTTTAACAGGGTGATCCATAAATTAAACATTCCTGTTGTAACTGGATGGGACAGTATAGATTTAATATCAGATGATGATGATTTGTATGTTGGTCGAGCGGGGACTATGGGAAATCGACCAGGCAATTGGGCCATTCAAAATAGTGATTTAATTTTATCGATTGGAAGTAGATTAGGAACATATCAAGTTGGATACAATAAAGACACTTGGGCAAGGGAAGCATATGTAATAATGGTTGATATTGATGAAGCAGAATTGAAAAAACCAACCATACATGTTGAATTTCCAATTTGTGCTGATGCAAAAGAATTTTTGGAATTATTAGATGAGAGAATTGATATTTCTAAAATTGAAAGAAAAAGTGATTGGATAAGCCGTTGCTTACAATGGAAAAAAGAGTATCCAGTAGTACAGGAAAAACATTATAAACAAAAAGAGTTGGCAAATGTTTATTGCTTTATGAAAGAACTTAGTACTAGATTGTCAGAGGGACAGTTAACTGTAACAGGAAATGGCAGTGCCTGTGTGGTAGGGAGTAATGCATATGTAATTAAAAAGGGGCAACGCTTTATAATGAATCAAGGAGCATCGTCTATGGGATATGATTTGCCAGCTTCAATAGGTGCCAGTTTTGCAAGAAATAAAGCTTCTGTAATATGTCTTTCTGGGGATGGAAGTATTCAAATGAACCTTCAAGAATTACAGACGATAGTATTTCATCAATTACCAATTAAGATTTTTGTAATTAATAATGAAGGATATCATTCAATGCGTCAAACAGAGGAAAATTTATTTCCGGAATATGATACGACAATAGGTGTCGGACCAGAAAGCAAAGATTTAAGCTTTCCTTGTATGAAAAAAATTTCGGAAGCCTATGGAATCCCTTATTATAAAATTGATAGTAATGATATGGGAAAAATATTGGATGCTGTTTTAAATGAGGAGAAGTATGCTTTATGCGAAATATTTGTTGATACAAAGCAGAAATTTGAGCCTAAAAGTGCTGCAAAAAAATTGAGAAACGGAACTTTAATTTCGCCACCCCTAGAAGATTTAGCACCTTTTTTGCCACGTGAGGAGTTAGAAAGAAACATGATAATACCATTATTGCCAGAGGTGTTAAAAACTAATTAATGGTAATAGATGAAAAATTGTGGTTTAAAACATCTTCGAACAGTCAAAGCTGTAATGATGTAGAAACCATTTCATGGTGTCTTTCCAACTATATTAGAGATGAATTAAAATACCTAGAGTTAATATCAAGAAAGGGAAAATTCAATTACCATCTAAGATAATTGAATTATATGTGTAATATGAATACAATAAAAAAAGCAGTAATTACAGGAGCAACAGGTGCAGTAGGAATTTCATTAATAAAAGAGTTAATTAATCAAGGGATTCAGGTTACGGCTATTTGCCATAAAAATTCAAAAAGGATTATTAATATACCAGATAGTTCTTTGGTACAGATTATAGAATGTAATATGGATGAATATTCCATATTAAAATGTACATTAAATGATACTTTTGATGCTTTTTTCCACCTAGCTTGGGATGGGACATATGGAAAATATCGTGATGATTTGCAAATACAATTATTAAATGTAAAGTATACATTAGATGCCGTGAGTTTGGCAAAAACTTTAGGTTGCAAGGTTTTTATAGGTGCAGGTAGTCAAAGTGAATATGGACATGTTGAGGGAGTAATAACTTCTACTACGCCATGTAATCCTGATAATGGATATGGAATTGCAAAACTAGCCGCAGGGCAGATGAGCAGGATAAAATGCAATGAATTGGGTATACGGCATATTTGGTGCAGAATTATTAGTTTATATGGTCCGTATGATGGCAATCAAACCATGGTAATGAGCTTAATTAAACAATTGTTAAATAATGAAAGGCCTAAGTGTACATATGGAAATCAGATTTGGGATTATATTTATAATAAAGATGCAGCTCGTGCATTAAGATTTATGGCAGAAAATGGAAAAAATAATGAAATATATTGTTTGGGATCTGGAAAAAGCAGGTTTTTAAAAGATTATATTCTTGATATTAAAGATGCAATAAATCCAAATGCACAAATAGGGTTTGGTGAAATTGATTATTATCCACATCAAGTAATGCATTTAGAAGTAGATATTTCAAACTTAAAAAAAGATGTAGGATTTGAACCAAAGTATACTTTTTTGCAGGGGATAAGAGAAACTGTAGATTGGTATAAAGAACATATTTTATAATTGAGGAGTGCATGAGTGGTGAAAAATATTCAATTATTAGATTGTACGTTACGGGATGGCGGTTATGTTAACGATTGGAAATTTGGACAAATAAATTTAATAAGTATGTTTGAGAGATTAGTTGATGCCAATATTGATATAATAGAAGTTGGATTTTTGGATGAACGAAGACCATTTGATAAAGATAGAAGTATTATGCCAAATACGGAAGCAGTACAACAAATTTTTGGCAATTTAGATAAAAAGCATTCAATGATTGTTGGAATGATTGATTATGGTACATGTAATATAGATAATTTGCAACCATGTGAAGAGAGTTACTTGGATGGAATAAGAGTAATTTTTAAGAAACATTTAATGAAAGAAGCAATGGAGTTTTGCAAAAATGTGAAAGCTTTAGGGTATAAAGTATTTTCACAATTAGTGTCTATAACATCATATTCAGATGAAGAATTATTGTCATTGATTAGCTTGGTTAATGATGTAAAACCTTATGCTGTTTCGATGGTAGATACATATGGGCTGTTATACCCGGAAGACTTATTTCACTATTATAATATACTAGAGAAAAATGTATTACCGGATATAAGAATTGGTTTTCACGCACATAATAATTTTCAGCTAGCATATGCTAATTCTTTGGAATTTATAGGGAAAGAAAGTAAACATGATATAGTAGTGGATGGAACCATGTTTGGCATGGGAAAGAGTGCAGGTAATGCACCTATTGAATTAGTTGGGATGCGATTAAATGAAAAATATGGTAAGGATTATCAAATAGATTCTATACTTCAAGGAATTGAAGAGAGTGTAATGGACTTTTATTACTCATCGCCATGGGGATACAAGGAATTTTTTTATTTGTGTGCAAAAAATCAATGTCATCCTAATTATATTACTTATTTTCAGTCAAAACAAAATTTATCAACTAAAAAGATTGATGAAATACTTTCGTTAATAGAGCCAGAAGAAAAAAAGTTATTATATGATAAACATATTGCAGAAGCCTTATATGAAGAATATATAAGTAATAAGCATATAGATGATAAGCAGATTATTCAATTAAAAAAAGAAATTAATTCAAAGGTGATTTTACTTATTGGTCCTGGAAAAAATATTAAATTACAAGAAAGTCTTGTGCAAAAATTTATTAAAGAACGAAATCCATATATTATTTCAATTAATTATATTCCAGATAATATTGAAGTGAATTGTGTTTTCATATCAAATCCTAAAAGATATCATGAGATGATTTTAAAATTACATAAAGTAAAAGTAACTAAATTAGCAACAACCAATGTAGAGTGTATTAATGGTTCTTTTGACTATATAGTAAATCGAGCACCGTTGCTTGAAAATGATGAAAAAATAATTGATAATTCATTTTTGATGCTTATTAATTTAATGAAAAGGATGAATGTAAATGCATTGTTTTGTGCGGGATTAGATGGATATTCTGAAATGGAAGATAATTATTGTAATCCCGGTATGGAATATAGTTTTATGAAACAAGAGGCAGCTTATTTAAATAGACATATGAAAAATAAGGTAAATGAATATCGCAAGTATATTGATATTAGTTTTATTACTTTTTCTGCATATGATATGAATGATGATATTAATAGTGCTTTTATATAAATTTGGAGGCAGAGATATATGGTAATTAAATCAAATTTGAAAGAATATGAAGTTTTTATTGAACAAAATATGGAATTTATAACTTTATTAAAAAATGTGGAAAATGCAGAATATGTAATCGATAAAAATGTTTACGAGCTATATAAGAAGTATTTTAATGATATTTCAAGGGAAAGACTTATTATTATAGAAGCTATAGAACAAAATAAAATTATTGATACTGCTTTGGAAATATGTGAAAAGATAACGGAGATACCGGCTAAACGCAATGCGACACTTATATCTATTGGTGGTGGAATTATTCAAGATATTACTGGATTTGTGGCCAATATAATGTATAGGGGGATTCAATGGATATTTGTGCCAACAACTCTATTAGCTGCATGTGATAGTTGTATAGGAGGAAAGACATCATTAAATTATAAAAAGTATAAAAATTTATTAGGAACATTTTATCCACCAGATAAAATATATATTTGTTCTCAGTTATTTTATTCATTGAGCGAACGCGATTTTATGAGTGGATTGGGAGAAGTTATTAAGTTCAATATTATGGCGGGAGAAAATGGACTTAGTAAAATAGAAAATAGTATTGATCGTTTACTGAGGCGAGATATAGGAACTATAGATTACTTTATCAATTCTAGTCTAGAATTTAAAAAGAGATATATTGAGATAGATGAGTTTGATAAAGGAGAACGTATAAAACTTAATTTTGCTCATACTTTTGGTCATGCTATTGAAGTTGTAACAGAGTATAATATTCCCCATGGGACTGCTGTAGCAATTGGAATGATTATGGCAAACCACATTTCATATAATAGAGGTTATCTAAAAGATGAAATAGTTAGTCGAAGTGAGAATATGCTTTTAAGGGTAATAGATATTGATTGGGAATTATTAGAGAAACCATATGAATATTATATAAATGCTATAAAAAAAGATAAAAAGCAGATTGATAGTTCATTAACAGCAGTCCTTATTACTGAATACGGGACAAATAGCTACTTGAATGTAGTACACGATTTAAAACAAAAAGAGATAGTGAATTCAATTGAGTACTTTAAGAGACTATACAAAATATGGAATTAAGGAATAATTAGAGGGTAGTCTATAGCACCTGTTTATATGTTTATTGGTAACTATTCAGAACCACCCTTATTCAAAGATGAAATCTGGATGACCTGAGATTGCATTTCTGATTGCTTCGTAAGCATTGTATCCCTGCTTATGTGCCGTACCAACGTAGGACATGATTTTTAGATAATCTCTGGCACCTTCCTCAGTTCGGAAACATCCGGATACTTTGGTTTTCACCTTTATCATCCGCAGATCTCGTTCCGCATGGTTGTTATCAAACGGGACATTGAAGTTATGGATAAAAAGGCAGACTGAGGCCTTGTAATTCGCAAGGCGTTCTACCAGGGCAAGGATTTTTCCTTTTTTCTTCCGTCCACGTTTTTTCTCCGTGGTTTCGGGAAGTGGATTTTCCTTCCGAGCCTGTTCGATAAGTTCATCATACTTCTTATCGAACTTATGATAGTGATAATGGCTCAGAGAGTCCTTACCTTTCTCTACAGCTTTATCTTTGACCTTTTTCATTTCCAGCAAAAGGTCTATAAATGCAGATGCCCACTTCTGCTCAGGATGATTTTCATCAATCCCGGTCAATTCACGAAGAAGATGGGCACAGCAGACTGCATGCT
>NZ_LNAM01000220.1:0-7894 GCF_001461035.1 Acetivibrio ethanolgignens
AAAAAAGCCCTGAAACCCGCTTAAACTGGGACTTTACGCGACAGTAAACAGACGGTTTCCACATGCGATTTTTTAACTCCCAAATTTTCCACAACCAAATCTATCTCTTCCCCAGTAAACTTGATAACCATTGACTTTGGATATAACTTGCCATTCTCACTATCTCTTTCAAGTCTGATTTCATCCACAAAATGTTGTATCAGTTCATTTTGTAAGTCCTTACTTGCACTTTGAAATACTACTGCAAAATTCTCGATTGCATACTGAATTTTTTCCATAGTAAGACTATTATTCTTTGCAGCAGTCAAAGTTTTTTCCTTTGCCAGTAACTTTTCCTGCACGGCACTGCTTTCCTCTGCAATCCTGTTGATTGCGTCAAGTATTCTATCCTCCTTGACATTTTTATACTTCTCATCATATCCTATTTTCTCCAAAATAGAATACTGCTGACTTTCCCTTGCCTGTAACTTTTCCTGTTCTTTTTTACAGCCTGCTATTTCTTTTTCTATACTGGATATATCAACTTGTTTTTCAAGTTGTTCCTTGACAGCCAGCATAAACTCCTTTTTTTGAATGTAGGCTCTTAAAGTCTCAATAACAGGAATATCTATCCTTTCTGTTTTTACGGCATTTTTGTGACAACAACCTTTATGGTTGTTGTTATATCCACAAACATAACTATGATAATACTTCATTTCACCATGTTTGTTTCTATGCCCCCCTGTCTTTGTTGCAATCATACGATTACCACATTCCGGACATATAATAAGTTGAGATAGCAGATTTTTTACTTCACTTTTCTTGCTCTTATCTCGCTTATGTTTGTTTGCCATACGCTTTCTTTTTTCCTGCACCATATTCCATTTTTGTTCTTCAATAATCGGCTCGTGCAGACCATCTACCAAAGTATAAACAGCGTTATGTACTCTCTTTTTTGTACCATCTTCCTGTTTTACTATGGTATCTTTACCATATACCAGTTTTCCTATATACACAGGATTATCCAAAATTCTTTTTACTGCTGAATTATCCCAGTGCTCCTGTGGTGGAATAATACTCTTGTCCTTCAATGACTTTTTTGGCACTTTTCTCGGTTCAATGCCTTCCTCATTTAAGCGGCACACAATGCCTGTATATCCAATTTTGTCATCTGACAAAAATAAATCGTATATGTATTCTACCACCTTTTTCTCCTCTGGCACAACAACTAATCTTTTATTGTCAAGTTTGTACCCATACGGGGCTTGTCCTCCATTCCATCCACCTTGCAGAGCATTGTACTTCTTGCCATTTTTGGTCTGCTCAATGATATTCTCCCTCTCCATCTCAGCAACAATAGAAAGAATTTTTATTACTAAATCTCCTGTTAATTCTTCACTACTCAATGACTCTTTGGTAGCAATAAGATTTACCCCATATTTTTTTAATGTTTCCAAGGCATTCAGTGTATCACAGGCATTTCTGCCAAAACGTGACAATTTCCACACAATGACATAATCAATTTCTCTCTTTTCTTTTACATCCTTCAGCATCTTTTGAAATTGTTCTCTGCCTTGAATGCTTGTCCCACTTACACCTGCATCTTCATATTTTCTGACAATCTCAATGCCCTTATAATCACAATATGCCTCAATTTCTTTGAGCTGACCTTCCAAAGAAAAGCCATCCACTTGGACGGCTGTACTCACTCTTGTATATACATACGCTCTCTTTTTCATAATTTTTTAATCCTCCTCTTCACTTGCATAATATTCACTTATTATTTTAGACAACACTACTATAAACTCTGTTGCCATGTCTGAACATACGTTCTTTTCATTGCATACGCTACCTACTTCCTTGCTATCCATGGTAAATAACCTCTCTTCTAAATTATTTACCACAAATCCAAAAATGCTCTTTTACTACGCCTATTCTTTTTCAAAACTTTTTATCAATCATATATGATTTCCACTTATTCAAATTGTACTGTTGGTAACATTTTTGACTATTAACTTTTTGTACATATTTCAAACCATACAACAAATAGAAAAGAATGGTTCATGTAATATTCTCACACAAACCATTCTCTTTACTGTTACATCAATTTTCTATGCACTCTCTTTCACTTTCTCAAAGACTTCAACACCCTCACATACTGCAATCCGGTTTTTATCCAGTTTAACACCTGCAACCGGTATGCCAAGTTCAATCATCATTTTCAGTTTGCTCTCGTCATATTCCACTCTTGCGTGTCGGGCATTGACTGTTTCATAAACCTTTTTGCCACTTTCAACTGAAACAGATACCACAATTAAAGCCATGTTCATATCACAATCAAAATTTTCATTCATCCATGACAAATTGTTTACCCCACTTTTCAACTGTAAGTTTGTCATGTTAAAGCCGTCTACATCTAAAGCCAATGTTTCTTTTTCATCTACATTGCCTAATACAAAGCCATAAACTCTCTCGCCTCGTTTCAGCTTATCAATAATCTGCTTTTCACTCATACCGATAAAGCCCTTACTCTTGCTGTCAAAGCAATCATAGCCAATCAATCTCTGTCCTAAAAAATTTCCGTTTGTCAAATACATACACATGATGAATACCTCAACTTTCCGTGCCACAGCACTAACCTTTATTTATCTTACAAATAAATACTAACGCTGACCACACGGATAAGGCTATTGACAGAATGCAAGGGGTTTTATTCTGAAAATCATTGTGGAATTGTGGAGTTTGTAGAGCAATACAAAATGACCTATTCGCTATTAAACATTTCTTTTGTCAATAGAATTGTTGGAAATGACTTTCTTTTCAAATATATTAAAAAATTTTATTACCTCATCCACATATTTTTATTAACATATTCAAATCCACATTTATCCACCCTATACTTTTTCACTTAAAAAAATATCATTTTCCCTTAGGGAAATCTACATTTAAAATACCCTCCCTTACCAAAATATTAATCCCTTTACTCATTTTTTCAACAAAAATTTTGAGCCTGATTTTTTCAAATTTTCCACATTTTTATTTCTTCAATAAAAATTGAAAAATATGTTCCTCACAAGTTTCTCACTAGTCCTAGAAAATGTAGCTATTTTATGTGGTGATAGGCAAAAAGAAAAGCACTACCGCTCGGGTAATGCTCTTACTTTGATAATATGCTTATCTGTTCAATGCTTTGCGTAAACGCTTTTTATAGGCTTGCTCAACTTCATCATAGAAGTCAACATCTGCTCGCCAGTCCCCATCCATTGGCAACTCTGCCATTAGGACTGTCCGTGGGTGTCCGTCTGGATAAATCATATCCAGACCTATGATGTTGTTTTCTCTCTTACTTTTGAATGATATTCCCATGTTACCTGACCTCCATGTTCTTAAATATAATACAATTATCCTTGAACATTGAGCCTAAAAACAGGGAAATCTATCTAATAGTCCATGCTGTTACAGTAGCACTAGATAATTTTGATTAGTCAAGATGAATTACGTATGCTCCATCTTCTTCTGTGACCTCTAAGCCTTCTTCCTGTGCTTGTCTTATCATATCCTCAGCTATGAATCCTTCCCATTCATCATTGGTACCACTAAATTGTGTTCCAATTGGCAGGTAATCTCCTACATGATAAACAGTTCCATACAATGGATCTCCCTCTTTCATATACACCGCGTAGGATGGCTGATCTCCTGCTGCCTTGCCATGTTCGTATATCCAACACCATCCCATTGTATAGTCTGCACCTTGTGACTTCGCATATAATGTATATTGGTGTTCTGCATCCCATGCTCCATTGATGTCTGCCCATTTTGAATGAGCAATTTCATCACTTTCACTTAAATATTCTGATGTTGAAGTGTCTGTGGTTGGTTCTGTCACTTCAATCTGTTCTGTTGGCTCTGACAAACTTTCTTCTACTAATTCTGTTGAAATATTTTCTGTCTCTATCTCTGCTTGCTGTGTTTCTGTATTTTGCATAATCGCAATAGTTTCTGTATCAGTTGTGTTACTTCCACACGCAGAAGTAAACAAACAAATACTAAATATGCTGACTGCTATTAATTGTTTTCTTTTCATACTGTTTCCCTTGCATAAACACATTATATTGCTTGCCTTTTTCCCTATCTTATACTTATTCCGTTCTCATATCCTCATTAGGATGTATTACATCATATAAAAAAACACCAGGCTCTACATCTCCGTAGGTAGCATCTACTGTGTTCTTCATTTTCATGCGCACAGTGTTTGCAAATAACTCATTATTATTTTCTCTCCCTATCCATGCAAATGTCACAGGATTGTCTTGACTAATAATCGGAGTATCATAATTAACCATCCCATAACTTCCATCTTGTCTATATCCGAATGTACCAGTAACTTCTGATGTTATAGAATCATGTATTTCCATATCATATTCAGCAAGCTGTTCCTCTGTAAGATATGACAAATCCATATATGCCTCTGACAACTCAACGTTTTTCTGTATTGTTGTTCCTATTACCGAGTTTAATTCATTGCACACCTCTGTATCTATTGTGTCACTTTGTGAAGTTACATCCGTAATCAACAATTCGATTTCCGAACTAAAGCAATCATTTTCTTCATCAATTTCCCCTTGATTAACTACACGATACAACCCTGACACAACAAGAGTACATTGCATATTTTTATTTTCATCTGTCGCAATGTAAACACGTGCATCATCATATGATGCAACAAACTCATTGTTTGTAAATATAACATTAGATTTTTTTGAACTTGTATCATAATCTACCCTAAGATTTCCCAATCTGAATGGCTCTCCATAATATGCATCTCCTTTTAAAGTCAGCATATCTCCAACTCTCCATTGCCCCCTAAGCACATCCTGTGTTACTGTTATTTCAGACGAAGTAGTATTCTTAAACTTTTCAATCTGTTGTTCCAGTTCTGACAGTTCTATTTCTGTTTCCGTTTCTTGTTCCTCTACTATTTCTGTCTCCGCTGTCTGCTCTGTTGCAATTACTTCTTGTTGCTCTGCTGTATTCTCAGTTCCACAAGCTATTGCAGAAACAGAAATTGCTAAGCATAACATTGTTACCAGTACTTTTCTTTTCATAAATTTGCTCCTTATCCAAATTTTCTTTATAAACAGATAAACATAAATGCTGTTCCCAGTTCTTTACATTGCTATTCTTATAATTGTGTAAGTAGTGACAATATTGGAACTATTGTTGTTCCCAACAATTTAACCGCCCCATTCTCGTTAATCTTGTTGCACACCTCGTTGAACTTATCAAAAAACGCTGCCACTTTATCCTTAACTGTTGTATCCGCATATAAGCTATCTATGTATGCAAGTCCCTCTTTTGTCACTCCTGCAATCTCAAAGCCGACAGCCTCTGACATTTCAATATCCTCTTCACTCTCAATGTCACTTGAAATCAAACCTAATTGTGTCAGTTCCATTATTGATGTTAAATATTCCTCTCTGTCAATCGCACCATCCATTAAAAGCTCGTCCACCACATCATCCAAACAAGCCCAACGCTCCACACGACCTATGTTGTCTGACATAGCCTTTGTTAACAATAAAATTTCTAACTGCTCCGCTGTTATATTTTTCATGTGCTTAATCTCCTTCTCCTTGTATGAATAAACCACTCTACTTGTACCATTATATTGCTTATAGTGTTTTATTTCAACTCTTATAGCGTTTTTATTTAACTCCTAATGTGTTGTTTATATCAATACAATACGTGTAGGAGGACAACACAATGATTAAAGATTTATCAACCAAGCTGAAAGAATTAAGAATGTCACAAAATCTATCACAAGCTGATGTTGCTAAAAAACTGGGTATTTCTCCCTCTATCGTTAGCGGTTATGAAACTTCCGAGAGAACGCCCAGTACTGAAAATCTGCTTGCTCTCTCCTACCTTTATAAATGCAGTACCGACTATCTACTAGGAAAAGCAAATGACAGACCCTCTGTTGTACTCGATACTGACGGCTTAACACCCGAGCAGATACAAGCGTTACAAACACTTATTAAAACAATGAAGCATGAGTAAACTCAATTACCCATGCTCTTTTATATTTTATCCATATTGTTCTGTTCATCTCGTATCTGTTGCAATTCATCAAGTGTCATTGCTCGAATATCATTTACACAGTATGCAATACATTCCATGCAGTCAACTACCTGTTGCTCTATGTTCTCTTGTTGCATACCAATGCAAAGACTTTTTATCATATTGTTTAGCTGTCCCAATCGCAATGACACATTTTCAAGAGCATCCATACACATCCTGCGTTCCACTTTTTCTTCCATAAGCAATCCTCCAATCTTTCTTAATGTTTGGGGATTGTAACGCTGTGGCTTATAATGAGTCAAGGCATTTTTCCATGTAGCTCTATCATATCACAGGGAATTGGAATACACTCTACTTTGGGGTGTTGGTATGTATATATTATTTTCATGCCTATATTTCTGTCACACACTTTTTTCATTTTTTATTGAAATGAAAAGAATGGTTACAAATTCATCGCCTATCTGTTGCATTTTCCAAAATAGCTGACTTACCTTTCTTATTCCTATGTTTTTTAAGTACATTGTAAACCGTAGATTTTGAACACTCCATGCAGTTTACAATCTCTTTTACAGACATACCGCTATCATACCGAAGTAATATGCCTAATTCATTACAGCTATCCTTACTGGCTAGTAATGCCCCTTTATTCAGTCTGCCACGCTTGTCTCTGTAAATATTATGTTTTTTATCCCACTCCTTCTTGCGTTGCTCGGCTAGTTCCTTGCGTTGTATTTCAATCTCTCTGTCAACCCATTCCTCATCTATGTAGTCTCTCTGTTCCTCATAATCATCAAAAATATCGCTGTCCTTAATTTCCATAACCTACGCACCCCTTCCATGCTGTTAAAAATCATGTCTCCATATACACCCATAATTTTCATAATTTTTAAAATATAGGTCACTACACCCATGTAGCCTTTTATGCTCCACTATTTTATCAACTAGTACCATTCTCTTATCCTCGGCTTGCATATTTCTTTTTTCTTTGCTCTATGCAAATTTTACACATTACTGTAAATTAACCCACCACCTTTTAATTTTTTAAATTATGTCAGTAATATTGTAATGTCCTTTTCCATGCCTAATATCTTAAAAAAGTCAAAAAAATAACACACGCTGAAACGTGTGTTAAATGTTTTATATTGTTTTTTATTTTTCCTTCTTTTCCCTTTCGTCCACTTTTCTGTAAAATGTACTCCTGCTTATTCCCATAAGTTTACAGGCAGAAACCGCTGTTATCTCTCCTTCTTTCCATGACTGATATATTCTATCAAAGTCAGCAATCTCGATTGGCTTACGTCCCTTATATTTTCCTTCACGTTTTGCAATCTCTATTCCCTCGGCTTGCCGTTCCAGTATGTTTGCCCGCTCTAATTCTGCCAACGCACCGCACACCACAAGAAAGAATTTACCCATCGGACTATCCGTGTCAATATTTTCTTTTTGGCTCACAAACTTAACATTTTTGTCAGACAGCTTTTCCAACAAGTCAAGCAAATCCTTTGTACTGCGTGCAAATCGTGAAATACTCTCCACAACCACGCAATCCCCCTCTCTTACAAAGTCCATCATCTTTTTTAGCTGTGGTCGGTCTGTATTTTTACCGCTTACCTTATCAATATATAATGTTTCCACCCCATACTGCTCCATGAGTACCTCCTGCCTCATGGTGTTTTGTTGCTCTGTTGACACTCGTACATATCCAATATTCATTGTTTCCACTCCATTTCTATTTTTATTGAAATGAAACAATGTATATCATTTTTCTGTTTCTTTAGAGTATACCCTATCCATACAAAACACTATTTCTCAAAAGTGTTCCAATAAAGCACAA
>NZ_LNAM01000220.1:7904-9405 GCF_001461035.1 Acetivibrio ethanolgignens
CTGCCTCATGGTGTTTTGTTGCTCTGTTGACACTCGTACATATCCAATATTCATTGTTTCCACTCCATTTCTATTTTTATTGAAATGAAACAATGTATATCATTTTTCTGTTTCTTTAGAGTATACCCTATCCATACAAAACACTATTTCTCAAAAGTGTTCCAATAAAACACAAAAGGATATAAAGAAACATATTTTAATACATGTTTCATTTATATCCTATATATTTTGATGCACTTATACACGCACTTACTAATAAAACCGATATGCCCTAGCACATAAACAAGTTTTACATGGTGTTTAATTGTGGTAACTTTGGTAACTTGGTAACACCTTCAAAATGATGTGTTCTTTGATAATAAGTATACCAAATTCATCTAATATGTCAATAATTGTACCAAAGCACCTCTGTCCTTTTATTGTCTTTTTTACTTCCCACGCTTGTATGCGTATCGTAGTAATACTTTTTCCATCCCTTATCTTCACTCAATATTGACAGATAAGGTTCAACTTCATAATTGGACAATATGATTTTTGCCTTTGCATTCTGTATGATATCTGCCAGCCGCTTATGTTCTTCATATCCAAAAGAACGACTATAAATACCACTTCCTAAATCCTTATTTGCATCCTCGGGCTTTAAATAACTCGGATCAAGATACATCATAACATTTTCATACTGACAGTAATTTTCTATAAGATTGAGGGCATCCACCTGTGTCACTACCACACCCTCAAACCGCTGTGCAATATCCTTTAAGTTCTGCAAATACGAATAGTACTTATCTGTTGAACGGTTCTTCGCCGAACTGTAATCTAACCCCATACCATCCCTTGACAGATAATAGGTTATAAATGTTGCAACCGCCATCTGAACAGGGTCTTTGTCCTGTTCCTCACCATTTGATACTCGTGTATCGGATGTATATTCAGCAATTTTACTTAATGCACGCTCATGGCAAAATTTATGCTGAAATTTTTGTTTATTACGAATTTTACTGTCAGCATTTTGCTTTTTCCACTCTATTTCAAAAATTGATTTTGCATTGTCATATTCTTCTTGGTATTCCTCTTTGACGATATCCCAATATTGATGATAAAGCAGAATAAAATCATGGAATATCTGCATATCTTGAATATCCTTAATCACATTGGTACTTATTATCTGACTGGCAGTATCCACAATTCTTTGATATTCCTTATTACTGACTGCTTTATGCAATATCTTCAATTCCTGTGACTGATACTTTTTCCAACACTTCCAAACAAATTTTTGAAACTGTTGCTGTAAGTTGTCCGTAAGTTCCTGTTCATGCTCCTGCTTGTAGCTTTTCATTTGATAAAAAAGTTCTTCGTTTGGTGTCAGTTCTATCAATGTATCAAAAACAGCTTGGGACAACTCCCTATTTCCTAATGTTTCAAAAAATGTAGTCAATCCATACCCAAAATCATTATAAATTTCCTGTGCGTGTCTTGGCTTATTTAACAGTACACGGCAAGC
>NZ_LNAM01000221.1 GCF_001461035.1 Acetivibrio ethanolgignens
CAATCAGTTCCATTTTAGGAGTTGGTTGTAAAAAAGGGTGAACTTCACGGATTCAGGTATAATACAAGGTCTGGTTCTTAACAAGCTATAAGATTTGATTTCTGTCTTTTTCGGTCAGTTCCGTAATATGTTCCTGTGATACTTCTCGTCCAAGATAGCGGTTGAGATTTTCCTGCTTCCGTTTCAAATCCTGTACCTCTTTTTCACAATTTTTATAAGTTGCGGTCAGTTCTTTTTTCTGTGTTTCTAATCTATGATATTCAGCTTTTAACTTCTCAATATTCAATCCCTTCAGATTGATACCAGCCTGCTCTAACATACGTCTTGCACCGCCATAAAGGATAATCTGACTTTCGTATTTGCGGAAATAAGCATCCGGATTTTTGGCTTTTTTGTAGCCGGTATGGTAGGTACGGTTTGCCTTATACTGCTCGGCATATTTGATAATTTCTGCAAGGTCTTTCATGCTGTGTTCCAGTTGTACGACACTTTGTTTTGCAGATTTTCCGGCTTCGGTTTTTACTGCAATCTGATGTTCTAAATCAGATAAAGAACCCACTTCATTATAGCTTTGTGCAGCTATTTTTAAATTCTCAATAGCAGCCCAATGTTTCAGTCCGGGACTGTTCTGAAACTTCTCGTCAGAAGTATCAATCAGACTGCGTGAGCTGTAATCCTTTTTAGGAATGACAGCTTTTCGTTCCCGTTTCATTTCTATGCGTTCTTTGATACGTTCTTTTGTATATTCTTTTCCTAAAGATTTTATGCTGCCACGAATAAAACGGTCTTTATCCAAAGGGCGGAAAGAAATATATTTTGCTGCATTATCATCAAAAGTTTCGCCCTTAATCTCATATCCCCTTGCTCTTAGTAAAAGCAAAAATTCTTCATAAGTGGAAGAAGATTGGATGCAGGAATTGATGTCTTTTCGCAAGGTCGGTTTCCATGCTGTGCCATTTTTATCAGCTTGCCATTCCTTATATTTTTTGCCACGATTTTCTCCGGGAATAATAACGGAAAGCTGGTGTTCTTTGCACAGCTCGTCACTTAACTGTCGGATGCGGTAATAGGTCTGTTTGCAGTCATGATATTTGTTATATTCAAGGTTATCGGTAGCACAAAATATGATGTGATTATGTACATGACCTTTGTCGATATGGGTAGTAACAACATAGGAATATTTCCCCTCTAAAACCTTGTCAGCAAGTTCCTGTCCGATTGTGTGAGCTTCTTCAAAATCAACCTCGCCGGGTGCAAAAGCCTGTATCAGATGATAGGCTTTGTTTGGACTGTTTTCCCTGCAATGGTCGAGGGTATATTTGAAATCAATCGCAGCGGTTTCCGGAGAACAGGCATAAGAGGAAATATACATTTTTTCATCGGTTTTTTCTGAATTACAGATATAGTCTATCGCTTTATCAACGGTTGCTTTGATAGCATGGATTTTTGTGTATGCCATACCTGATTCATCAACTCCTTTACCTCGTTCATATCTTCCTGATAGATGTGTCCGGTGCTGTTCACACGCTTTGCAATCTGGTTCAGACTGGAACTAATCCGTCCGAGTTCCGTATTGTAATTTCGCAGATAACTGTAATCCACATCATAAACATATCCGTATAAAATGAGCTTACGCAGAAAAGCCGATTTGCTTTTCATGCCAGATAATTTGAACTTCTCATCGAGGATAAACTGCTCGTCATCATCAAGATAAAATTGCACCGGATGGGTGCGGTTTCTGTTTGCCATAGTGTTACGTCCTTTCTAAAAATGGGTACAAAAAAACTGCTGTAAAATGTTCGATTATTACAACAGTTGTTTTCATGTTTTATTCAGTTTCGGGCAAAAGTACTCAAGACAAATTGTAGCAAAAGCAGAAGAAAAGGTCAAGAAGTTTAGAGAAAAAGCTGATAGATTTCTTTAGAGGGTTAGGGATACTTCCCTATGGAAATTTTTACACAGCAGACGATAGGAATATGGTGGGAATTTCGCCTGTGTCATGACACAGGCAGTGCTTGCTATTCTTGTCAAGAATTTGGTATAAATAAGCTACAAAAAGCTACAAAGTTTGAGAAAATAGTTGACAAGAGAAGGGAATAGTGATATAAATACATACATATCGAATGTATTTATGAAATCAGGTGGAAACTATATGGCAAGAAACAAATATCCGGAATTAACAGTGGAAAAAATATTGGAAGTATCGCAAAGACTTTTTTTAGAGAAAGGATACGAACAAACAACAATTCAGGATATCGTTGATAACTTAGGAGGACTGACCAAAGGAGCAGTATATCATCATTTTAAATCTAAAGAAGAGATTATCAATGCTTTAGGGGATAAAATGTTTTTGGGTAACAACCCGTTTAATATAGTGAAAGACCAAGATGGATTAAATGGATTGCAGAAAATTCAAAAAGCCATGATGTTGAATCAGGAAGATACGGAGAGAGCCACATTATCGAGAAATACAATTCCGTTGTTAGAGAATCCTCGAATATTAGCTGGGATGATAGAATCACAAAGAAAATATTTGTCACCAGAGTTTTGCAAATTAATTGAAGAAGGTATCAAAGATGGTTCTATCAACACAGAATATCCGAAAGAATTATCAGAAGTTCTTCCACTATTGGAACTGTGGTTGATGCCATCTATATTTCCAGCATCGGAAGAAGAGTTACATCATAAGATTATGTTCATCAAAGAATTGTTTGAGCATATGGGAGTTCCGCTTTTTGATGAGCAGATATTATCAATGATAGAAGAAGTGTATTGATGTAAATAATAAAATGAAATTGTGTCGTGCAGTTTTATTTTATTTTTTACATCAATACATACATACCGAATGTATGAAAGGAGAAAATGATATGATTGAGGAAGAAGTGTATGCGGTAAGAACGCATAACTTATTTAAAGATTATAAAGAAAAAAATGTAATAAGTAATTGTAACATGAATGTAAAACGGGGAAAGATATATTGTCTGGTGGGTCAAAATGGTGCAGGAAAGACTACTCTGTTTAAGATGTTGTTGGGATTAACAAGTGCTACGCAGGGAACAGCAATCGTTTTGGGAATGGACTCTGAAAAAGACCATCTGGAAATCCTCTCCAGAACAGGAAGTCTTATAGAAACTCCTGTTTTTTATGAACACCTTTCAGCAAAGGAAAACTTAAGGATACATTTGGAATATATGAAGTGTAATAATGCTGACAAAATTGAAAATGTATTGGAAAAGGTAGGTTTGAAGGATTCATCAACTCAGATAGTATCTACTTTTTCATTAGGAATGCGTCAGAGACTGGCTGTTGCGAGAGCACTGATACATGAACCTGAGTTACTGATTCTGGATGAACCGGTTAATGGATTAGATCCGGTGGGAATACGGGATATGAGAGAGTTGTTTCGTGAACTTGCAAGGCAGGGAATCACAATTTTAATGTCCAGTCATTTTCTGACAGAAGTGGAACTGGTTGCAGATGATATAGGATTTCTGTGTAATGGAACAATCGTGCAGGAAGTTCCGGTACAGGATATATCAAAAGAGAATACCGGTGGATTGGAAAATTATTTTATGAAAGTAATTCAAGGAGCGTGAGAAGATGAAAATAAACAAAATATTCTCTCTGGAATTAGAGAGAAATGGTTTGCGGGAATATAAGATTGCGGCTTTGATAAGTACCTTTTTTCTATTGGGGTTTATATATTTAATAGTAGCGATACCTAAAATTGATCCAGGAGATAGCGATGCAGAATTATTTGCTTCTTATCATTTTGTGACAGGATTGACACTGGTAGTGATGATGGGAATATTTTCAGTAATTTCTGCAACGATGTCATCAAAGATTGTTGTTGATGAATATTGCGGGAAAAAGGCAATTTTGCTGTTTTCCTATCCTATCAGTCGGGAAAGGATAATGGAAACAAAGCTGTTAGTAGTGTTTTTGTTCACAGTTATTTCAATGCTTATAAGCGGAACCATAATTTTTGCTGTATTTTTTACAACAGAAATCTTTATTCCGATTAGTGAGGACATTGTCAGTCCGGAACTGATATTGACAAGCGTACTGTATTTGGTGTGTTATGCCATGATTTCTGCCTTTTGTGGTATTGTTTCAAGCTGGATTGGGTTCAGAAAGCAGTCTGTGATTGCAACCATAGTTGCTTCCTGTATTATTATGGTTTTGATGTGCCAGATAGCAGCCATGACATTTTTTGCTTGGGCAGTTATGATAGTGCTTTTGGCTGTAATGGGAACCGTTACATTTTTGGCTATAAAAAATATGTTGAGTCAGGTTAATAAAATGGAAATTTAGCTTAGCGTATAATGTTCTTTTATATACTCTCAAAGAGTGGCGAAAGGATGTATACATATAAAGAGTGCTGATAGTAGTAGGGCATTCAGTATGGAAGGGAGGAGGTGAGACTATGAAAAACATTACAGTTCGTCGTGCTGTCAAGGTTGACGCAACAGCATGGTGGATCGTTTTCTAAGACGATTCAGTAGGTTGATAGTGCCGGAGACAAACTGAGTTTTCAGTTTGTCTTTGGTGCTATATACGAGAATTAGCAAAGGAGAAGAGTGATAAATATGAGCATATTATATAACAGACCAAGAATTAAGCCAATCTATCCGCTGTACAGATTAAATAGTAAGGAATTTCGAATAGGGGCTCAGCTCGGAATTACAGCAGAATTTGGAGATCCGGAAGGACAGCTATGGGAACTGGCGTCAAGACTTGACGGCAGACCAGTTATGGAAGTAGTGGAAGAAGTGCGGGAGGTATTTCCGGAACTGACAGTAGAGGATGTGATAGAGGGTATAGAACTTTTAGACAATGAGGGTTTTATAGAGGAATGTTTGGAGGAAGAAGCTGATGTACCAGTTAGGTATATGCCTAATATAAATTATTTTAGCAGATATATAGGAAGTCAGGGAAATAGATATACACCGCATAGAAAAATTAGTGAAACAACAATTCTCCTACTCGGATTAGGCGGTGGTGGTTCCAACATACTTACAATGCTTGCAGGACTCGGTCCGAAAAAGATTGTAATTGTGGACTATGACAATGTAGAAGAGAGTAATTTGGGCAGACAGCTTTTATATAAGGAATCAGATATTGGAACGCCGAAAGCAGAAGCAGCAGCAAGAACAATTTCGGAGATGAACAAAGATATTCTGATTGAGGCACACAATAAGAAGATAGAAAAACCAGAAGATGTATTAGATGTGATAGAAGGTGTAGATCTTGTTATATGTGCAATAGATGAACCTCCTTTTGTTGCACAAAGAATCGTAAATGAAGCGATTGTGAAAGCAAATGTACCTTGCGTTTTTGGAGCATCACAGGTAAGCAGAGGAAGAGTATTTACAGTAATTCCAGGTGTGACTGGTTGTTTTGATTGTTTAAATCTTCATTATAGTATGAATGATCCTCAGTTTGTGGAACAATTTGTTGCTTTTAGGAAAATAGATTTTAATCCACCAACCATAGCGTATGCACCTGCAATATTTCAACTTACAGCAGCGATTGTTGATGAGGCGGTGCGTGTAATAACGGGATATGCAGAACCTCGCAGTCTGGGAACACAGTATGAAATTAATTTTGAAGATGGTTCTTCATTCAGGCATCCTTCATGGAAGCGTTATGCAGAAAAGTGCCCAACCTGCGGAAAGGGGAAAAAATCAGACTGGGAGATATTTCAATATTATGAAAATAAAAAGTAAGATATAGAGTGTACGGTGAAGAAAAAATGACTTTGAAAAAAATATTTTCAAGAAAATTAAAAAATGGGAATTATGTGATATTAGCTGCTGATTCTGAACCGCTGGTAGTAGAAGAGTTTGCATTGTGTATAAGTCTGGATAGAAGCGTATTAGCAAATTGTGATGAAAATGTTATTACCACATTTAAGGATAGTGGCTTTTTTGCGGATACGTTATTGGATGTAGATGCAGTTATTCCGGAAGAACCAAAAGGGAAAAAGTGGAATGTGCTAAGGCAGGGGATGATAATAATATCAGTCATTGCATTGTTTTGTGTGTTAGTGTGTATTCCATTTACCGGGATTCCGATTGGAAATAGAATTATACCTGCCAATGTTCCAATGTGGCTGTCGGTTGCATTTATGGTAGTATTTTCGGTGGTCACTACAATTCTTCACGAATTGATGCACATGTTGTATGCAAAAACATGGAAAAGGCAGAATGGTGGGGTAAAAATTGTATTAAAAAAGTCTATGGCTACAGTTACCATGACACATATATGGGTGTGGTCATTTTGGGGGAGAATGGCTGCCGTATCAGCCGGAATCATGTCCGATTTGTTGATATTATGTTTTTGTTCAATGATTGGGTTGTATAAGGACAGTTGGATTGTTTCGGCGGCAGCTTCAATCCTTTGGGTAAGAATATTATGGCAGTTTCGTTTTCACAGAAAGACGGATGGACGTTTTATACTTATGCTTTTGTTAGATAATCCGGTCATTGCACTTGAGGGTGAGAGTGATACTGATTTTTCTGATAAAAAAGATATTCTGATATGGAAATTGTTTCAGGTAATTGGAGTTTTTGTTGGGTTAGCAATAGTTGCTTTTTGGGGTATCCCATTTTTATTAAGCATTTTTTCTAATCTGTTTAGTTTTTAGAAAGAGAGAGAATTGATGAAAGAAAAAAAGTTGATTATTGATTCGATTAGTAAAACATATAAAAAAGGAAAAGTAAAAGCTAATGATAATATTTCGTTAGAACTGCACCCTTCAGAAGTTACTGCACTTATTGGACATAATGGTGCAGGGAAAACAACTCTGCTGAATCAAATTATAGGTAATGTCAAGCCTGACAGTGGAGATATTACTTATGGGGGAATATCATTAGTGAATAATTCAAAAGCAGCCAGAGAACTGGTATCCATGATGCCACAGTTTCATGTTTCGCTTGAAGGAGTAACATTAAGGCAGTCCATAGAATCTATTTTAAGAATTAAGGGAGTACCTGAAAAACAGGTGCAATTATACACAAAGCAGATATTAAGGGATTTAGATATTGAACAGTGGGCGGAACAGGCGGGAAACAAATTATCCGGTGGTTTGCAACGATTAACTTCTTTTGCAATGGCAGTAGCATATCCATCCGATATTATTCTGCTTGACGAACCGACAAATGATGTTGATCCGATACGCCGGAAGTTGGTATGGCAATATATGAGGAAACTGGCAAAAAACGGACATATGATTTTTGTTGTTACTCATAATCTGCTTGAAGTTGAGCAGTATACAGACAGATATATTTTGATGAACAAAGGGCGTATGATACGAAATGTTTCTACGACAGTTATGAGTAATGATTTTGCGTCAAATATTATGATTGTGTACTTACATGATGTAGATGAATTGCATGGTTTGCCGGAGAATGAAGCGAGCGAATATAAAAAAGATGAAATGCAACTTATTCTTACTTTGTCTGAAAAGCAGGTTCCGGGTGCGGTTAAGTGGCTGCTGGAGCTTATGGGGCAAGGAAAAGTTTTGAATTATAAGCTTACATCTGCAACATTGGATATGCAATATGGAGGAATGATAGATGGTGAATGAAGAAATATTATCAAAACCGAAGGTGTCTTATTTTACAAAACTCAAGGGAGTGATACTGTGGAGCCTGATAAGACATAAATATCTGGTGCCGGTATTCAGTGTGGCACAGGCTGCATTTTCGGTTGCAATTATATGTGGAATGGCATTATTTCTTCCACAGCTTGATGATACATCAGTTGTTTATTTGGCATCGGGTGCATTGACTTTGGGGATGATTGCAGTCGGCTGTGTTTTAGCACCACAGATTGTAAGCGAGGGAAAACAAAATGGGATATTTGAATATCAAAGAACGCTTCCGGTTTCAAGAAGCATTATTTTGTTGGCAGATATTATCATATGGGGTATTGCTTCGCTGCCGGGTGTGATTATGGGGTGCGTTGCTTCTATGTTGCGTTTTGATATAAACCTGAATATAACAGTACAAAGCTGCCTGGTTATTTTACTTACACAGTTTACAATGATTTGCATTGGGTTTTGTATTGCATATTGGCTTCCACCGAATGCCATGGCATTGGCAACACAGGTAATTATGATAGGCGGGCTGCTTTTTTCACCGATAACATATCCAGCAGAAAGACTTCCGGAGTGGTCTATGTATATCTATAATGTGCTGCCGTTTGTTCCTATGAGTAATTTAATAAGGGCGAGTTTGTTTTTGACAAAGCCAATGGATGTATCAGATTTGATTGTAGTTATTTTTTGGGCTGTTGCAGCGTTTGTTCTTTCCCTTTGTGCTTTGTCAAAAAAAGAATGAAAATTGAAATTCGCAGAGAGTTTACAAGAGTGAATATACAGCCAATGGATAGGTAAATGATATGTTACCGAATTCATTGGCTGTTATCCTGTCTGTTAATCTGATAATGGTATTTGTGATTGAGATAATAAAAATAGCATTTTTTCGGGGAAGTTTGATTGAAGAAGATATAGCCATGCTTATTCAACTATATGGAAGTATTATCGGAATTGGCTTGGTTATACTGTACTGTTATGGAATTGAAAAAAGAAAACTTGCGTGTATGGGAATTATAAGAAGCTCTTTTTTTCAACAGTATATGAAAGGTATTTTGGTAGGAGGTTTTCTAATATCGGTCATAGTGCTGATAGGAGAACTTTTGGGGATTTTTGTATTTGATAAAATCAATCAGAATTTGAACATAAAGATTATATTATTATTTTTTTTCGGTTTCTTATTGCAGGGATTTTATGAAGAATTGGTATTTCGTGGCTTTTTAATGATTTCCATTATCAAAAAAAGTACCATATTTGTAGCAGTAATGATTAATTCTTTGCTTTTTGGATTAACACATGGTTTTAATGATGGAATTCATGTGCTTGGGTTGCTTAATTTGATATTATTTGGAATATTTGAGTCAATTTACTTGTTAAAAAACGGTAATATTTGGGGAGTCAGTGCCATACATAGTATGTGGAATTTTATGCAGGGATCTATTTATGGTTTTAATGTATCAGGAATGGCACAATCACAAAGTTTGCTGACATTTAAAATTAAAAATTGTGAAATTTTTAGTGGGGGAACATTTGGATTGGAAGGGAGTTTGCTGACAACAATAGTATTAGCAAGTGGTATTCTTATAGCTGCACTATATAAAAATAGAATGCATGAATAAATAGAAAAATAGGAATATAAAAAATCTGTAAGTAACTATTCAGTACCCCGTTAAGGGCACTTTTATTTTTGGGCAAAACAGAGAAAATAA
>NZ_LNAM01000222.1 GCF_001461035.1 Acetivibrio ethanolgignens
ATTTTGATTTATCGCTCTGCCTTGCAATAAAAACAAACTCTTCTTGCATAGACAATTCTGGGACCGGAATCAATATTTTTCCAAGGTTGGCTCTGCTAATTCTTTTCCTTGTGGTTCCTGTCGTATGTGTAGCAATTTGCTCCGAGTACATATCAGTCTTAGAGAATCCGACAAAGAATTCTGGAAGAACCTTATCACTAAGTCTAACAATTGTACAATCAACGGCTGTAATTGCCTTTTGGACTTCTGGCACAATACAAGAACGCCCTATAGGATCTGGCAAACGTGAAATTAAAATATCACCTGGAAGTACCTCCGTACAGTTGAGTCTTGTAAAAGTTTCTTCACTTATGTAACGTGCCTTTTCTTCCTTGTCTTTGAATACTCCATCACCCACATTACCAGTTTGAATAAGCCTTATACCATTTTCAGATTGATCTTTTGACTCAATCCAATCTCCATCCCCAAAATGAATACAAATATTATTTATAGACTGCTTATTTTCACAGCCACCAAACATCTCGATAAATTGCGATTTCACCAGTTCGTCTGTTTGTTTAATCAATTCCAAATATGCCTGCTTGGTTTCGTTAATCGACCACAAAATATCAGCAAGTTCTCTCTGCTTATCTGTATCAGGCAAATAAATTTCAAAATTTCTAAGATGCTCCCATTTCACTCTTGGCGAAAGCGAACCCGCTGATTTTCCTACAGCAAATTCAAAAAGAAAGTCATTTTGAATTATAAACGGTAACAAACGAGAATCAACTTTTCCCTCTTTTGCTCTTATTACTGTAATATCACCAGAACATATACCATCAAATGGAGCTAAAGCAGCTTTTTTTAAATATGCTCTTCTTCTACCAAACAAAACATCGCCTTTAGCAAATTTCTTGGTGAATGAATTATTTGTATCTTCACTCCAAGAAGATAAGGTCACATCCGAAGGAGTTAAATGCTCTAATCCAACAATCTTGCAACCAGTCTTATCACCCTTGTTTGATTCTTTTGCTTCAATTGCAATGTCCCCAAGTTTATTTGTCTGCATCTTTGGCACCTCCTAACATCTCCATTATCATACTGTGATACATAAGCGCTCTTTCTGCAGCAGATTTCCAATCACTGTAACACTCTTTTACCGTTCTATCATCAGTGTCTTCTTCCTTTGTTGTTTGAATATACAAAGGAATACTCAATGAAAAATCATTCTTTTCAATATCCTTAATTGTTACTTTCTTTGCAATGTCATCATCAGACTCATACTTTTCATATGCATCAGCAATTCGAGTTATATGCTTATCCTCCAAATAGCTTTGAGCATTCTTTCTTGTCACCTCATTTATTGCATTAATGAAAAGAACCTGTCCCTTTCTGTTTGTTGGCTTATTAGTTCTACAAATAATAATGCAGGCTTCCATAGGTGAATTGTAGAAGAGGTTAGGTCCCAATCCTATTACACACTCAACAAGATCTGAACGAATGAGCTTTTCTCTCATATCTTTTTCTTCATTTCTGAACAATACTCCATGAGGAAAAAGAATAGCACAACGGCCAGTTTTATCATCCAAGCTCTTAAGTATATGCTGAAAAAATGCATAATCTGCCCTTCCCTGCGGAGGTGTTCCAAGAAAGTTACGTCCGTATTTATCTGATTCAAAAGCTGTCCTATCCCACTGGCTAATCGAATAAGGTGGATTAGCCAGAATTAGGTCAAACTGCTGAAGCTTAGCATGATCTGTAAAAGCAGGTGTTTTCAATGTATCTGCATTCACAATCTGAAAATCCTGAATCCCGTGTAATAATAAATTCATTCGGGCTATAGCAGATGTAAGCGTTACAATCTCTTGCCCATAAATTGACAGGTTTCTCCACTCCTTATCCTGTTGCTTCAGATACGCAACTGCAGAAATCAACATACCCGCGCTACCACATGTCGGATCATAAATAGATTCACCTGGCTGTGGCTTAAGCATTTCTGTCATAAGGTTTACAACTGTACGATTGGTATAAAATTCCTGCGCTGTATGCCCACTATCATCTGCAAACTGCTTTATAAGATATTCATATCCTTGGCCAAGTTCATCCGCCGGACAATTCTCTATAGACAATGTTTTAGAACTGAAGTGCTCGATTAAGTCTTTCAATAATCTATCTGGCAAACGTTTTTTATTTGTCCAGGAAGCATCTCCAAATATTCCTTGAAGCTTTTCTGCATTTGCAGCTTCAATCTTGTGAAATGCCTCAATAATGGCTTTACCAACATTCTCTGAAACATTACGCACATCATTCCAATGTGCCCCATCAGGAATCTGGAACTGATGATTTTCTTCCCAGTCCAACGCCTCTTCTCCAAATTCAGCTCTTATCTTCTCGCATTCTTCGTCATAAACATCACTTAAACGCTTAAAGAAAAGCAACGGAAAAATATACTGTTTGTATGCACCTGCATCTACATGAGTTCTAAGCAATACAGCAGACCCCCATAGATACTTTTCAAGTTCATCTATTGTAATTTTATTACTCATCAATAAAACCTCCTGCCTTTAAATATGCCATCATTCGAGTTTCTGCCCTCTTCGCATTCTCAACTGCATTGATGTATTCAATTCTTACAAACTCTGGAGCTATAACTTCTTGCTTCTTTTTCTCGATATAAGCATTTACAGCAAGTGTGTTACCAGCCTTATCTAACTCATCGATAGTTACAATTTTACACTTTTCAATCTTATTCTCATATGCTTGGTACAAATTGTACACTTCCTGAATATCTTTCTCCTCCATCTCGTTCTGCGCACGCTTTGGAGTATAGATATTAGTTGCATCTATCAAGCAGACCTTACCTTTGTGCTCCGGTCTCTTGTGATTATTTAAGAAAATAATACAAGCTGATACGCCAGTACCGTAGAATACACCGCCAGCAAGAGCGACAACCGCTTCAATCAAATCGCTCTTAATAAGCTGCTCTCTGATTTCTCCTTCTTTGCCACTATGGAATAAAACGCCCTGTGGAAGTACTACTGCAACTTTACCTTCCATTGGTTTCATTGACTTAATCATATGCTGAAGCCATGCATAGTCAGCGTTTGAGTCTGAAGGGCAGCCCCACATATTACGACCATACTTATCGCTTTCAAAGCTATCTGCGCCCCACTTCTCCTGACCGAAAGGCGGATTAGCCAGAACACAATTAAACTGCTGAAGTTTACCATGTTCCAAGAACTTAGGTGTTCTAAGAGTGTCACCCTGCGTCACCTTAAAGTCACTAGCTCCATGAAGGAATAAGTTCATTCTTGCAATAGCTGATGTTGAGAGATTATTCTCCTGTCCATATATCTTCCCATATGTCATCTGGCGGTCATTAATGTGTCTGATTGCTTCAATAAGCATACCACCAGTTCCGCATGCCGGGTCGTATACTGTATCACCTGGCTTAGGATCCAAAAGCATAACCATGAGCTTTACAATTGTTCTTGGTGTGTAATACTCACCAGCATTCTTCTTTGAAAGGTCTGCAAACTTCTTAATAAGATATTCGTAAGCATCACCCATTACATCTGCACTGTAATTCTTATTCCCAACCTTCAAGCTAGACATATGCTCAATAAGATTCTTTATTCTTTCATCAGTAAGCTTTGTTTTATCTGTCCATGTAACATCATCAAAGCTTGAGAAAACACCACTGAGTGTTTCAGGATTCGCTCTTTCTATACCATTCATTGATTTTACAATCATCTTACCAACATCCTGACTTGCATTCCTTATATCAATCCAATGACATCCATCCGGAATAACAAAACTGTGATTTTCATCAAATGCAGCAAACTCCTCATCACCACCAGACTCTTCCAATGCAGCCTGTGTTTCTTCATCGTACACATCACTTACTCTCTTTAAGAACAAAATTGGTGTAACGTAATCCTTAAACTCATCCTGGTTGATAGGACCTCTGAGAATATTACAAGCTTCGTATAAGTGAGCGAATAGTTGATTCTTTTTTGTCTGTTCAATATCAGTCTCAGATTCTTTTAATTCCTGATCTGCTACTTCTGTTGCTGACTGTATCATAGTTTCTCGACCTCCAGTCTTAACCTGTTTCTTGGCTGAGCGTTTTATACTTACGCTCATATCATCACGTTTCTTTTCCATAATAGGTGGATACTTATTCTCAAAAAGAATCAGGAGCTGCATCAACTTCTGATCTAAGAATGTTAATGCATGTTTTCTGATATGTGTTGGTATTCCATAATATGCTTCTGCAACACCACCACATATCGCTGCTACCGTATCACTATCTCCACCAATTGAAATTGCATTTCTTATTGCATCTTCAAACCCTGTAGACTCAAAGAATGCCTGTAGCGCCTGAGGCACTGTTTCCTGACAAGTCTCATTGAACTGATATGTATCCTTAATTTCTTCAAGTGTGAAATTCATAGGATAATAATTCTCATTAATATAATCCCTTATCTCAAGAATACTGCTGCCTGACTTAGCCATATAGATAGCTACCGCTGTTGCTTCAGCGCCCTTAATGCCTTCTGGATGATTGTGACTAACCTCTGTTACAAGCTTCGATAGCTCCTTAGCTTCTTCCAGACTTTCTGCGGCAAATCCTGCTGCACTTACTCTCATTGCAGCTCCATTTCCATAACTGTTATATGGTTTAGGATTATCAGAGAAAATCCAACCCTGAAAACTTCCACCATATCCACAGTTTGGATAATTCCTTCCTACATTCTGCATACACTCTACAGCGTTCTTTGACAAATCACTGTGGTCTGGTTTACTTACCAATATTGCCTGGGCCACTGCCAGACTCATAATACTGTCGTCGGTAGGAAAACACTTATAGGTAAGAAACTCAAAGTCCTTATCTCTGTGGTTATTCCACTCAAAACGTGATCCGACGATATCACCTATAATCGCACCTAACATTTATCTTACCTCCGGTTATTTGCTTCTTATAATACCTGTACCAATAGAATTTCTTTTTTCAAAGGTATTGAAATCCAACTTATAGTTACTATGGGATAATATTTCTTCACTTTCCACATTAGAAAACTCTGGTCCAAGAATTATGTATTCAATACACTCTTCAGTTATTGGCATATCAAAATACAAATCTCCATCGCACTGTTCAATCAAATCAGAAACCTTATTCTTATGAAAACATAACGATGCACGTATTTCCTCTTCTTCATTCCAAAACTCATGTTTAAAATATGGTGAAAACGCATCAATTTTGGCAATAAGCTCACTCATAGGATAAACAAGACTTTTCTTCAAATCTAAGCCCAATAACGGTTTCCCGGTAAGTCCTGGCACTATTATTGTGTCGATTAAATCCTGTTTTTGTTCTGGGTCCTTACTAAGTATCTCAACCTGTGCACAAGCTTCAGAAAACCAACAATTCAACTGTTCTTTAGCCTTACTTATTCCATAAATTACAGGGAAAAGATATGATCTTTCGCAGGCCTTCCCCTCAAATGATTTTATTTGTTTTTTTAACTTATTTTTATTAAAACCAATGCAAACACCGTTATAGCGAATGTCACTATCATAGCAATAACGATTATCACCATATATACATTTAATATTACTTGGACGATTCATTGTATAGGCATCCCAAAGCATTCTGGAATCGCCTTCTTTTGCAAAACAGGAAACTAAAGAAATGTGTTGATTACTCGCTTTGAATTTTTGATAGTAATCAAGCATAAACTTTCTCGCTACTTCCACAGTATCCCTATAATCCGGTAGCCCATCATATTCTTTCAATACATCGAATAGAAGTGTTGTATCTAACAAATCATTTGAAGTTGTACTTTCCTTAAATCTCAAAGTTCCATATTGTAATATGCACTTAAATTTATCTAGGCTCGTATAATGATAGATAATGTCTTTCTCGATCAAAACAACACCTCCCTAAAACTGTTCTAATTCATTTAATACTTCCCTCCAGCGACGTTCTGCCTGTGAGACTGTCTCCTGGAAGTGCCGCAACTCATATTCGTATTTAATTGTAATTTCTTCCTGTTCTTCTATGGTGGGAAGCGGAACCTCAATGTCATTTAAATCCTTATAACTGAGATTCATAACTGCTGTACCCTGTTGTGCCTGACTGATAACCTTTCCACCAATGGGACTATCCAAAAATATCTTAAGGTACAAACTCTTAAGTGACCTTTCGTTAGGTCTTATTACAATTACATTTGATGAAGCTATACAAGGGAAAGAAAAGTCTTTCTCGTGGAATACGGCAACTCTTATCGCTGTCCCTCTACCTGGAAGAAGTACATCACCTTCCTTAAGAAGATAGCTTTGTACCTTTCGTTCCTCTTCTTCAATGTAATCAAGGTTTTCGTTATTCAACGCATATTCACCAATATTAGAAATATTGATAACCCCTATCTTGCCATTAGGATCTTTTTTAGTAACATTCTTACCTCTAAAGATTTCTGCAACATTACCTAGAATTTCTTTTCTTATACTTGAACCATTGAATGCCTGCCACTCCTCGCTCTGTTGTTCAAAGATTCGATCAACGCTCCACGAACCCATTTCTTCAAGTTCATCGAGCATTACAAAGGTGTCATCTACGAGTACCAACTCTTCAATTGCTGAACGCTTTGTTTTCCTCTCTCCTGCACCGTATCTTCTGATGATTACGTCATCACCAGTCGGTCTAGCATTTTGAATATTTATCAAATAGGTTTGTATTTCAGTATTTGCAAACACACCTGTCGGTAACTCGTCTATTTCCTTTAATGTGTACGTACTCTGAATAAAGTTTCTCAAGGTACCAATTTTGCCCTGTGCAAATGTAATTCGTCCAGGAAGCACAATAATCAAATCTCCATCACTATTTAAGTGCGTCAGCAAATTTTCCAGAGCTACCATCTCAAGCTCCCTACATATGAAGGTAGGATCCTCTGAAAGGGTTCTGCCTCCAAATGCCGGCGAAGATAAAATCATATCAAATCTTTCTTTTAGGAAATATGACTCATATACATTTGACTCTATAACTGAAGCATTACAATAGCCCTCTGTAATAGTTTTTAATAATTCTGTGTAGACTTCTCTCTGACTGCTAATAGTAAAATGTGTTCCCGGATGGCTTTCGATCATTTCAGTAATTCTTGTTATGAATTTCTCACCTTCAACAATCAATACACTTTCTGGATCTCTATTAAATCCACCCTCCATCACCTTAACCAACGACTCCGGAAGAATTGAAAGGTCCATCACCTTACCTGCTGTTTCAGATAATCTTTGAAGCAAGAATCCCCAGTCGATTTCATCCGGGATATCCATATAAATATGAATAGCTGCATCTTCTCTATTGAACAAAGAATAGATATTCAACTTCGAAGCTTCCTCTCTAAGTGCTTCATATATTTCTCTATAATCAGTAAGGCCTTTTCTCTTAACTCTATCCACAGCTAATGCTGCCGGTAAAACTTTGGTTATATCTTCCTTGCCCCTAATGACATTAAAAAGGTCCCAAACTCTGTTATTCATCTCCTTATTATCCATGACATACACCTCCTTGGAGTCTTTTCCATATTACTTTCTGTGTATAATATAACACTTCAACGATAATGTTTCAATACTTTATTTTATTTTGGTATGCAAATACTTTATTTTATTTCACACAAAAAGCGTATATAAAAACCAGGTAGATTAATCCACCTGGTTCCATTCTTAGACATAGCTACTATTTCTACTACTATTATTGCTATCGTTAAACTGTATTCGCTTTCCTGTTATCCATAGTGTTTTGTCACCCCTATGCTATGATCAGTTCTGACAAATTGATTTTTACAAAGATTTTCAAAGGCGTATAAGTGACTTTTCCTACCGTATAACGAAAGCACCGCTACAAGCCTTTGAAATAAAAGACTTTTCTAACTTAACTGCGTTCACTTTTGACATCAAGACAACCATATTAATATGGCTTCCAAGTTAGAACTGTTCAATTGTTGCGAATATACTTTTTAACGGTATAATCGTTATAAAGTGTAGTTATCGTTATAAGGTATAAGAAGGGTTCAAATTGAATATACACCACTGTTACACTATCTTTTTTAGTCTTCCGAAACGTATACGAACCGGATATTAATATATGCTTGCCTGCCGCGATTTGCCGCGTTTTAGGCCACTATATCCGCGTTATGCGCAGCCTGCCAAAGTCCTGCCGTGGCAAATAAAAAGAACTTTAATAGGTGTCATAGTTTACTCCTTTATGCCCCGTATTGCCCCATTTTGCGAGGTTTTTAGGGTTTATTAAGATTTTCTCTGAAATGACGTAATGTGGCAAATCAGAGCAGAATTTAGCAAGTTACTACTACCTGTTAGTAGTAAAATTAGTAGTAAAACGGGATATGCTTACTACTAAGGATTTTTAATTTCAATTTGTGGCTTACAGTCTTTATCTCGAATTTTTTGATGTGTTCCATCAATTATAATCTCAAATTCTTCCGACTGATTATAATGGGCCCTTTTTTCAGCATCCCAATAATCCAATGTCACATTAAAAGGAACCTCTTTTTCATTACCCAGACTAATGAGCATATAAAGGTTAACTGTTTCATCTTTTGCAATTGTAATTTTTTCAGAAAAACCATTTACATTAACCTGCATATTTACAGCACTACCAGCACCAATATTTCTGATTATATATTTAAGATATACATAATTAGGTACTGTTTGTCTCATTTTTATATACTTCTCATCCATTGAAGTCAAACCATATCGAACCTTATCTACTATACCTTCCTTAATGTCAAACACCCTATCATTAAGTCCAAATTCTGCATCCTCATTAAAGAAAATATACCGAGTATCAAGATATGGTTTTACTGCAGCTTTCTTGTCACGCGTCAAATTATAATTCTCTCCTGTCGCAATCCTGCCGCAGATTAAATCC
>NZ_LNAM01000223.1 GCF_001461035.1 Acetivibrio ethanolgignens
ACTGCCAGATATTGAATTTTCAAGGTGCATAGCGAAAATTTATGTGCGAAGTTTGAGTTTATTAATAATATATTTCTTCGCCTATATTCTCTTTTATCCAATTCTCCAATATATTAAATGTAGTAATATAATCATTACCAATCTTTACTAGTGGTAATTTTTCAGCTTTTATTAATTCTTTTATCTTTGTTTTTCCAAATGGTAGAATTTTATATAGGTCTGCTTGCGATAAAATTTTTTGATTAATATCAATATTTTCTTTCTCTTTTTCTATTTCTTTCAATTTTTAATCTTTCCTTTTTCTGCCTCTAATACATTTTTCATAAGCATAGCTCTTGTCGTTAAACCAATTCCTCCAGGAACAGGAGTATACATAATATTTTTATAATAAGGATATGAAGTGCCTGAGGATTCTAAGTCTACATAAGACAAATCTCCACAAAGTTTTCCTTCATTATTGCGATTAATTGAAACATCAATTACTATCTGGTTATTATGTAACATATGTCTTTTGATGAAGTTAGGTTTACCTACTGCTGTAATAATAATATCAGCCATACTAATATGTTTTTCTAACATTTCTGTCTTAGAATGTGCTATAGTAACAGTCGCATCTTCATCTAATAATAAGTTAATCAATGGTCTTCCAACAATATTACTACGATTAATAATCAATGCGTTTTTACCTCTTAAATCGCATTTTCTTTTCAATACTTCCATGATACCGGCAGGTGTGCATGGTGTAAACTTGCTATCATTTCTGAAACCATCTACGTCCTGCATTGGGTTAATAGCTTCAATAATTTTATCTTCTCTGATATGTTTTGGTAAAGGAAACTGCACAATAATACCACTGTATTTTTGAGCTTGTTTACTTTTGAGAATTTCAATCAATTCTTCTTCTGTTGTAGATTCATCTAATACTTTTACATAAGAACCAATGCCTACCTCTTTACAATCTTTAACCTTACCTTTTACATATGTTTCAGAAGCTTTGTTATTTCCAACTATGATAATTAATAGCGTTGGGAAAAGATTATTTTCTTTGATTTCTTTTGTAACATTTGCTTTGATTTCTTGTGCCATTTCTTTACAATTAATGACCATTTATTAATAATCCTCCTTTGCTATATATATGTGAACTACCATTGCACCAATGGTATTGCCTATAATAATGCAAATATATTTGAATAAGTTTATCCAAGAAAAAGCAACAAGCAAATATGGAAAATCGGCTATGCAATGTTCATACCCAGATAAAATAAATGTCATAATACAAAATATTGTTATTACTGTATTTTTACAATAAATAGCAATATACATTAATATTCCACATAATATTCCCATAGATAATAAGTATACTGAAGAATGAGAAAATTTTTCCATTGCAATTTTTTCTGGTAATTCATAATCTTCAAAAAATCTCATAGCAAATATAGTAGTAACTCCAATTAAGTTTAAATATAACATCTGTAGAAATTGATATATAGAGTATTTATTTTCATAAAAGAAACCAATTCTTCCAGTATATAATTCTAAGTTGCATTTAATTATAACTAGCAATGCTGTACTAAATAACATTGCTCCAATATATTTGTTCGTTGATAGGGTGTTTGCCACAACACCCATACCAACTAAACATCCAGCAAATAATGCCTTGCATTTTTGTGAACTGTTTAACGCTTTTAGTTTAGATAATTTTCTTAATCTGTACATAAGATTACCTCATTTTTTTCTAAAGACTTTTCAATGTCAATAACTTTTTGATTTTTACTGCCACGCCATTTTAGTGTTATATCTCTTTGAGCATCTACATATCTTCCATCAATAAATACATTACATTGTTTCAATATCATTTGCCTTTTTGCTATCAGCATAAATTCCTTATCATGTTCAAATGGTTCATCTTCTTCATTCGTGAATATTTCTGACCATTGATAGCCTGAATAAATCCATATAGATTTGTTTGGGAATGAAAGACGAATTTCATTTACTAAGTCTAATATACCATCCAAGTTTGCTTCGTGAAGCGGATCACCACCGCTTAGAGTTAACCCAGAAATATAATCCTTGCCAAGTTCTCTAAATAATTCTTCTTTAGCAGATTCATCAAATGGAATACCACTATTAACATCCCATGTTTGAGAATTTTGGCAATTATAACAGTGATGGCTACAGCCTGAGAGCCATAAAACGACTCTCAAGCCATCGCCGTTATTCATATCTGGATAAGTAATATTATGATAATTCATTACATGCTCACCCTATCTTCTATCTCTGCATTCTTCGCTTCATTGTATCTAGTATCACCATGAACCCTTGTAAATCCAAGATATCCATTCATTCTGTCAATCTTAGTTATCATTTTACTGCCACACTTAGGGCATACATCCATTTCTACTTGCTGATAACCGCAATCTTCACAGTAACACATTGCAAGATTTACTCCTTCATAGAAACCTTTATTCATTGCTCTAAGCACAAGAGTCTTAATTGCTTCTTTGTTATATCCTAAGTTATAACGACAATACTGAATCTTTCCACCATTAAAGTAATTCCAAAATCTTTCTTCCTTATCCTGTTTTTCAATAGAACTCATATTTTCAGATACATGACAATGAAAACTATTACTTACATAAGGCTTATCTGATACATTTTCAATGATTCCATAAATCTTTCGGAACTGTTCTACTTGTAATCCACAAAGGGATTCTGCCGGAGTCCCGTAAATTGCGTAAAGAATATGGTCTTCTTCCTTAATTCTGTCAATGTATAACTGAATATGTTTCATTACTTCTATCGCAAATTCACCATCTTCACGAATGGATTTACCATTATATAATCTTTGCAACTCATTAAGTGCTGTAATACCGTAGCTCATTGTCATTGGTGGAAGAATGGATTTAATCTTATCTTCTGGTTTCAAATTGCCACCATATAAACCACCTTCGCAGAAAGCAATAGGATTTACGCTTGCTCTTAATTCACCAATATAATCATAAGTACGTTTTTGTAATCCTCTGATAAGTTCAAGATATTCGTCTAAAACTTCATAGAAATCTCTTGATTCTTGTCTTGATTTTGCTAAAATCATTGGTAAATGTAAACTTACAACCACACCATTTATCATGGTGCTGACTATATCATTAACTTTTGTATAAAAGTTACCTCGCACTTCCATATAAGTATTTCAAAATATATGTACTCTACTCTGTTCCAATTATTTTACTAATTGCCATTTCGATAGTCGATTAATGTTCATCAATTTTTCTCCAAGTATATCTATCATACATCTTTCTTTTTCTTAGTTGAGATAGTCCACCATTTACTATTAAATCAATTATCTTATCCAAATATTCCATGTTTGATTCATTATTATTTTGATAATATTTTTCATATATTTCATTTTGCTTTTTCAATGAGTTGTCAACAATATTTACCACTTCTAAATAGTATGTTTTATTTATATTTTCATCCGAAAACATTCCAATTATAAATCCAACACAAAGCATCAATGCTCCTACTAAAACTATCTCCATTTCATTCTCCTTTCAATTTACCAAATAAATCCTTCGTTCTATCTGCTTTTAAATCTATATATAGTGCGTATTTGATATTATATGTACTATATATAGTATGCTAATTTTCATTTACAATCTTCCTAAACATATCATCGACAGAATCCATCAAATCGTATCTCTTATCGAAACTTGCAGTTGAACTTCTAGCAAATTTACGCTCTACCATATCAATGTAATAAGTGCTTGAGCCGTCATCTCCTTGATAAAACTCATCCCATTCTTCGTTAGATAATAATCTTTTCACATTTAACTGTTCAATTGCGAGATTATCAAATGACACAACCTTGAATCCTTTTAATATAAATTCCAGATTAACATACAACCAACGTTGTTTTGCTTTAATATCTTCCATGTCAGATTCATAATATTCATTGCCACGTCTTAAATGCTTATATCCAAGAATTAATAGTTTCAGATTATTATTCTCTAAGGTAAACATGTCAGATGGGCTTAATACACCATTGATTACATGAATGACTACATTTGGATATTTCTTAACTTTTTCGATAAATTCCTTTGTTGGTTTTACAAGTGATACACCAAGTCCATAAATAAGTTTTTCTCTAAATAACATATCTACTAATTCAATATTCTGTTCAAAATGTATCTGATTTAAAGTGATGTTAGTAATAACTTTTAATCCTTTTAGTTTTTCTAAGAATGGAATTAAATCAGGATGTTCAAGAACATTTCCTCCACCGATTGCCACTTCTTGATAAGGATGGAGTGTATCAATAAATTTCTCATTTAGGATATCTCCAAGTTTTCCATTTGGAGTAGAACCTTCATGACAAAATTTACAAGCCATTGAACACCTGTCACATATTTTAATATCCATGTTACGAGCGAAATCAAATCTAAATTCGTTATCTTCTGTTTCACAAATGCGTGTACCATCAGAAAATATCTTATTGATTGTATTACCATTCTTGTACATTCCTAACAGTTCCATATGTATCTTCCTTTCTACTTAATTAGCAATACCCATATTCTCCAAATGCCACAATCTTATCGCCATTTTTTGAAGTATATCTCTGTATAAATGTTTCTAAGTAACCTTCATTCATATATTGCTCATAAGTTTTTGCGTCTTCATCAATAATGTCATGCTCTTTTGCATATTTAGTATAGTATTTCTGCTTTGCTTCATCAGATAAGTCTTTCCAATCTTTCTGAAAATCATCTTTATTGTCATCATAATCCTCTGATGCTTTTTTCTTATCATAATCACTCAGTTTATTAGCAGAAACAAAATTCTCACTTCCCCATTTTTGGAATAATACTTCTCCTCTTTTCCATGCTTCAAACTCTTCTTCACTACACATCACAAGCGAATGAGTTGAAGATGAATTTGTCTCGAAAACTCCACGTCTAATTTGTCTCTTCATAGTTTTAATCCTCCGTTCCATATGCTATAGGATACTCATGGTCAATGGCATCCAAGTTAATTAACCCACTACGTTTCATATCTCCAAAATATCCGTACTCGTCACCATCCTGAATAACTACATACTTCTTATTAGTAAGATATTCTTCAAGTGTAATTCCTTCTTTTTCTAAAAACCCACTTAAAATATTTTCATCAACATAACCTGTATATGGTTTTTCAAAATGAAAATATCCATTATTGCCCTCCCAATATTCAATTGTTTCAATTCCCCAATCTTTTTCTTTTTGCTCCAAGTATTCATTTAATTCGTCTTCCGTTTTGCCATATTTCTGTGCAAACTCACTATCTTTATTTGATTCATGATTCTTATCTGCAATGGAATCAGAAATCATTGGAATTTCAATTTTCTTTAATCCTGGTACATACTTCAAAGCAACTTCTACGAGTTCCTTGTAAGTATCATCATTATATTCATGAACTAACGAAGCACAAGCATATAGCCACTTGTCATGGAAACTTCCTAATGCTCTGAATGGACTTCTACCAAAATTCATATCGTGATCCCAAATTCCCCATACACAATTCTCTTCGCCTGTTTCTCTATCTTTACCAAGCCAAATATCATATAAAATTTCTTCCGGTGTATAATGTTCATCTTTCTTCATAATACAGAGGCTATGTTGACTTGATGAATTGGTTTCAAATACACCTCTTCTAATCTGTCTTTTCACTATTATCTTCTCCTTTCAAAACTGACACGAAACGTTGGTTTCATTCCAGTCCTAATTCCTTAACTTTCGCAATAATATCTTCAGCCTCTACCTTTGCTTCTAACAACGTCTTATTATATTTTTCCGTCATAATCTTTTCTGTCTCTTCTATCAGTTCTGGAAGATTTTTATTAATTGCTTTTACCAAACACTCAACATAAAAATCGTTATTAAACATTGAAACGCTGCTATTACCATAATATCCATAATAAGCTTCAAAATATATCGCCTTTGAAGAATGATGGGACGTCATAGAAAAACCAAAACTATGTTTATCATTGTTACTGTCTCTTACATATTTACCATCTACTAATTTATTACCAAGACATCTTTGAACCATGTCTTTATTATTTGATAATTGATATTTTAAATTATTTGCTTCTTCAATCTTTGTTTTCATATTTATCCTTTCTAAATCAAAATGAAATTAATTTTCTATTTCTATTTTGATTTCATAACAATAATTTTTGTTTTCCATAGCAATCGTATTAAATCTGTATCAACAGTGTAATATTCTGGATCAAGTTCTTTTACCTTTTCATCAATTAACTTTTGATGTTCTTCTAAGTCACCACAACTTTCAATAATATATGTATCTAATATCTCTAATTCCATATAGTTTTACCTCCAAAATACCGATTAAATCTTTGTTTCATCACCTCTAATATTGAACTCGTGATCTATTGGCAAACCTCAAAATATGGATACATTTCTTTTAACTTTGGTAAGCAGATTTCACATGAACCTGCATATCCACATTTGCCATTTTTACGAAGAGCACATCTGTGAACTCTTTCTACATCAATTGGTTTGATTTTTGAAATATGACATCCAATAATCCAATGTTTAGAAATTGGAGACGTATATATCCAAGCAAGAGTGTCATCAATTGGGCTTATCTTATAGTAATAAATTGCATTTGGATCAAGCCATCCATCAAATACTCTACATGCTTCTCTTTTTGCTTTATACGTACCATCATCTTCTAATTCTAAAACTGTTAATTGTTTTCCACACAAAGGGCAGAACTGAAAACTGGTTTTCTCAGTTTCGTATCCACATTTACATATTTTCATAATTTATATCATTCCTTTCTTCATATAAAATCAACATTCAATTTGCTAATTTATTCTCTTCACAACTCTTTTAACCGGCATATTTATAGGACATTTATCAGACAACTCAATCTTAGTAATCACAACAGGTTTAATACCAAATTTTGTAGTAACAAGAATCTCATCACCAATATTCAATCCATCTTCCCATCCAAGTTCTGACCAAGATTTCGGAACACGCCACATAAATTCTTTACCACTCTTACTATTTGGATGCACACCATAAACATATGTAGTAGCCTCATCTCTATAATGAGGGACATTCCAATCTTCCACATTCTTTCTATACCAACGTTTCTTACGTCTGGTTGAAATCTTAATTTCTGCTTCTTCTACATTATTCTCTTTGAGCACCAGATACATAATATATCCATCAATAAGCACATTATCAGGATTTACCACTATAAATCTGTCCTGACGATGCCACTGGTTCCAATTATTCCTACACTCATTCAGTTTTTCCTCACTTGGAATACTATTAGCAAACGTTTCACTAATTTTAATATCTGCTAATTTCATTCTTCTCATTTAAGCCACCATTCCTTTCTGCAAATATTCTTCAAACGACTCTTTCATATGTAAAAATGCTTTCTGTTGATTGCGAATAAACTGATTATTTCTTATGTAAATAGGCAACCATTCTTTCAGTTTATCTTCTTCGTCTTTCCTAAACGCAATACCAACAATAGCAAGATAGGACGGATAATTCTGATCCGAAAGCATCCAAGAATTTTCATCTAATTCCTCTGATACTTCATTTGCTGATATCTGAATCATTTCAATATCATCTTCATCAACAACATCTTCTACGTTTGCTTTTAAAAATTCCTTGTAATCTATTTCTTCTACATCTTCTTTTTTAATATAAAGATAATCTAATAAAAGTTCGTATAAACCTTCGATTTTACCAACAATAATCGATTTATCTCTACTCTGCCTTGACTTATAAACATCTTTAATAAAATCAGTTGTTTCTTCCATATGTAAATCATTTTTAAACTTTCTCATAAAGTCTATAAACTTATTATCATCTAACCCTAACTTGGTAAACTTATCATAAACCGCCAACCAAATATGTGTATTCCCTGTTGTAAACAATTCATTTAATGAATTATCTTTAATCATTTCTACCAATCTATCTAAATGTTCTTTCAAACATTCAAATTGCTCTGTAGTAGATTTTTCGTCCAAGAATACAAATACATCCTTGACTTCCCTTTTCCAATCATCAAGGAAATATGTAGCCATAATAGCTCGTCCAACAACTTCGTCCCAAGAACCATCTTTTATATTCTTACTATTGGTCTTAACAATATTCTTAAAGAATGAATGTTTCTGAGAAAGTGATTTAATATTTCCTACTGTTATATTAGAAGCATTTGTTGCACCATACTGTACTTTATTCATCGCTGTATGAGAGTTATAATTTCGTATATGATAATCAATCATTTCAGATGTACAGTTAAAAAATCTTGTAACACTTATATTAAAATTATCAAAACGCTTTTGTAAAAACTCTGGTAAGTCTTCGTATTTTTTGCCAACAATATCAAATATTTCTTCAACCACCTTGATATTTCCATCATCATCTGTAATTCGCTTTTTATATTTGATATGAGTAAACTCTGCACCTTTTGATTTAACAGGTCTAATGTTGTTTTTAAATAACTCCGCATATGATAATCTCTGTAAGCCATCTATAAGAAAAGAAATCTTCTGACCGTCAACAATCTGCTCACACACGATAATTTCTGGAATTGGCTGGTTGTTTAAAATTCTAGTGTAGAACTTGTTAATCTGTTCTTCACTCCACATAAATGGCTGTCTCTGTGAAATATAATCACGATTGATATAAGTAGGCGAAAGTTCGTCACTAATATCATCAAGCAAAGAGCCAAGAGTATTGTTATCTCTTCTATAGCTATCTGTAGTATCAATATCCATAACTTGAATTGTTTCCTCATTTACTATTTTATTCATAATCTTAACCTCTGTGTCAAACCGCAGATTATCTCGGGCGATTTCCGCAGATTATTTCAGACGGAAACACCT
>NZ_LNAM01000224.1 GCF_001461035.1 Acetivibrio ethanolgignens
ATCTAATTTTTATCAGAAAGATTCAAGATCCAAAGACACAAGATTTTTTACGCCCTCTTACAGCTTTAACAATACGCTTCTGATTGCGATGCAGAAGCCGGAAGCCACTCTTGTTGCTGGATACTTATCCGATTAATCGGATAAGAATCCATATCCTTGCTCCATAGTTATCCTCCTTAGCCTTTGTTTCTTTTGTAAATCTGGGCATTACCGCATGGTTTGCCCGGATAACTTTTTGTTACGATATAATCCTATGCATGGTCTTTATTAAGATCAAATTCATTACATAGGAGGTTCAAAATGAACGAAAAAAACACTTACTGGTACCAGCTAAAGGATGGATTCATAGATTTTTTACGGGAAAAAGGCTATGGCAAATCATCCTTCACGCATTACAGGGGGCAGATTGATTTCCTGATCCGTTATGCTAACGCACTAGGCTATGCGGAATACACCCCCGAAATTGGGCAGGAATTTCTGGAATCCGAAGCAAGGCTGAGGGAATGGAATCCAAAAACATTCAGCTTTAAATCTACTGTAATCCGCCGTCTTGATGAATACACAAACGGCCGGAATTATACTTTTGCCCGGCTTAGGGTTTTATACCAATGCCCTGAGTGCTTCGAGCGTGAACTGGAGACTTTCCTCAAAACTCTTCGTGACGAAGGTTATAAAGAAATCACAGTACGCCAATACCGTTCACAGCTTGTAAAAATGCTCCGCTGCTTTTCGGAAAGTGGTGTCACTTCGTGGGAAAGAATTAATGCAGCCTGTGTACAGCAGGCTTTTGAAAAATCAACGAACCGGGCAATATTCGCCGCATATGCAAGAAAGTTTTTTTCATATCTTGTGGAGCAGGGAACTGTAGCCGCCAATTATTCGGGTATTCTCCCCAGGGTACGTTATCCGCAGAGGGCACCTTCTGTTTATACCTATGAAGAAGTAGAAAAGCTCCTGTCATGTGTGGATCGCAGCACCCCGATGGGAAAACGGGATTATGCAATCCTCCTGCTGGCTGTCCGGCTAGGCATGAGGGCTTCCGATATCCGGCTCCTCTGTTTTTCGGATATTGATTTCAAAAACAGGAAGATTTCCTATGTCCAATTCAAAACAGATGTCCCGCAGACCCTTTCACTGCTTCCGGAGATTGAGGATGCATTACGGGACTATATCGAAAATGGCCGTCCGAAGACGGATGAGCCATATATTTTTCTTACTTACAGGAAAACGCAGCTGTCACGGTCAGTAGTCTCGCTGGTAGCTGACAAATATTTCAAGCTGGCTGGAATTGATCCGGGAGACCGGCACCACGGTTCCCACTCACTGCGCATGACTTTTGCAAGTGAGCTGGTTGCTGAGAATGTTCCTTTTGAAGCCGTGAGCAGACTTTTGGGACATGAAGATAATGCGGCGATATCCCATTATGTGGCACTGTCAACGGAGAGGCTGCGCTCCTGCGCACTTCCGGTGCCGGAAGCAGGCGGAAAATTTGCAGATTACCTTAAGGAGGAATGAATTTATGGCTTATATATTTCAAAGCAGCTTTGCATCCGAATTCAAAAGTTTCCTGAACATGGTCAGGGATGCCGGACAGCAGACACGGGGATATGAAGTGACTTTCAAATCCCTTGACATTTTTCTCTCTGAAAATTCAGGTCGGGAGAAAGCACTGACGGAGGAGGCAATCGGCAGTTGGCTGGATTCCATGACCTGCAAGCCCCAGTCAAAGAACCGGCAGATAACCCATGTTCGGGTCTTTTCCAGGTACCTGAAGGCATTGGAGATTCCGGCTTTTGAGCCTGAGTACATGAGGGAGCATTCTGATTTTATCCCCTATACCTTTACGGATGAGGAATTCCATGCAGTCATCAACGCAGCAGACGGTTTTCTAGGGAACCGCCGTGAAAGCACGAGATCATCCAGGGTATTTCCCATGCTGATTCGTGTCCTTTACGGGTGTGGTCTGCGGCTTGGTGAAGCCCTTGCGCTACGCTGGGAAAATGTGGATCTCGGGGCAGGGATCTTGCATATCAGGAGAGCAAAAAACAATAAGGAGCGTGATGTCCCAATGGATCCATCTCTGACAGAACTGCTGAAACTTTATAAAAAACGGCAGTTCTCTGAAAATCCGGATTCCAGTTATCTTTTTGAAAGCGACCGCACTCCCGGCACTCCATATCTGAGCTGGACATTCAGAAACTGGTTTTTGTCAGTCATTGAACAGGCAGGGATAAGCAATGAGCGGCTGGAGAAGTATGGGCGCGGAATATCCCCGCATACTCTGCGGCATTACTTTACATATAAATCCTTCCTGCAGTCAGAGGATGCAGGAAGGACGCTAGAGCAGTTTGTCCCATACCTTTCCGCATATCTGGGGCATAAATCCCTTTTTGAAACGGAGAGATACCTTGCGACAGATTACACTTTATATAAGGATTCACAGCAACGTATGGAACAGGCGATCAACCATATTTTCCCGGAGGTGGATTTCGAATGAAAAAAGGATCAATACTGCCATTATTAGAAAAATTCTTCACAACTTACCTCCCGGATTCCAAAGGCGTCAGCAGCAACACCCTGAAAGCGTATCAGTATGCATTCCGGCTTCTGTTTGCGTATTTTTCAGAAGAAAAAGGCATCCAGCCGGATAAGGTGACTTTTGACCTACTCGGTAGCGGGGCGGTCGATGGATTCCTGGCGTATCTGGAAGAACAAAGGCACTGCACAGTAAAAACCAGGAACCTGAGGAGGGCTGCACTCATGGCATTTGCTAAATATGCGGCGGACAAAGATTTTACGGCATCTATGCCATTCTATACGGCAATGGTAAAGACCCCTAAAAAGAAAGAGCCTAAAAATGCCTCCATCAAATATTTTACAAAAGAGGAAGTGTCCATCCTGCTTTCTTCACCAAATACCAATACATTGACCGGGCAGAGGGACATAACCCTGCTAAGTGTGCTTTATGCAACAGGTGCCAGGGCGCAGGAACTTTGTGACATTATGGTAAAAGATATCTTTTTCTCTGCCCCGGTCAAAGTAAAGCTTACAGGGAAGGGGAACAAATCAAGGATAGTCACTATCCCCCAAAACTGCGCCGCTTTATTAAAAGGTTATATGAAAAGCCGTGGATTTTGTTCAAATGACCCAAGCATACAAAACAGGCATCTTTTTTCAAGCCGTACGAACGAGCATATGTCCATATCATGTGTGGAAGGAATTGTAAAAAAATATCTGGCTGTCTGCAGGCGGGAACATCCGGACAAGTTTCTCGAAAAAGGATATTCTCCCCACTCATTCAGGCACTCGATAGCAGTTCATATGCTTGAGGCCGGGGACTCATTGGTTACGATAAAAGCCTTTCTTGGACATGCAAGCATCGTAACGACAACCGTTTACGCACAGGTGACACCCGAGCTTGCAAATAAATATCTAGATGAACGTGGAAAGCCTATCGCTGAGAAAAATATAGAGGATGTACCCAAGCCAATAGCGCAAGCATTGCCATTTTTATACCGTTAAAAATCATTTGGGAAATTCCAGAAGGATTTTCGATATCGTCTTTTATATGATCTTTTTTGCAGAAGACCGACATTTTTATTGCTTTAGTAAAGCTTGAACTGTATAATCATGAAAAAGAAAGAAGGTGATTTTTTGTCTCAGCTCGATACATACAGAAATACTTTGTTAAAAAAGCAGGAAGACATATCAAAACTAAATCAGGATATGGCAAAAGAACAGGCCAAAATAGCACCTCTACAAAAGAAAATCATATCAGCCAAGGGTGCTATCAGCCGAACGAAAAGTCAGTCCACCATAAAATCCAAACTCAACGAGATTGAACGAGCAGAAAAATCAATCTCTGATATTCAGAAAAAGTGCGGCGATATCCAGAAAAAAATCGCCCAGAAAGAAAAGGAACGGTCTACTGCGGAGAAAAACTATAGGAACGAGGAAGCCAAGGTAAGCAAAAAGAACATGGAGGCAGAGAAAAAACGCCAGCAGGATGCAATTCGCCAAGCAGCTGCATTCGAACGTTCATTAAAAGAATACGGAAGCGTTCAATCGAATATGCAGTTGGAAATCGAGCGGTTAAAAGCGATACCTGAAAAAATCACAGTTTTATTTCTCGCTGCAAACCCAAAAGATACGCCTCAACTTTCTCTTGACGAAGAGGCACGTTCTATTCAGCAAAAAATCCGCCTATCCGAATATCGTGAATCGGTTCATTTCGAAAGTCGATGGGCTACCCGTGCATCAGATATATTGCAGGCAATTAATGAAACGAACCCCACGATCGTTCATTTTAGTGGTCATGGTGCCCAGTCAGGGGAACTTGCTTTATTAAATCCCGATGGAAGTACAAAGACCGTTACAAAAGAAGCAATTACAATGGCCATGTCAACTGCGTCTGATACAATACGTTTGGTTGTTTTTAACGCCTGCTTTTCGGAAACACAGGCAAAAAGTGTTGTGGAACATATTGAAGCTGCAATAGGTATGTCAGATTCTATCAGAGATGATACTGCTTGCACGTTTGCTGCCCAGTTGTATTCATCCATAGGGTTTGGGCATTCTCTGCAAACTTCATTTAATCAAGCTATAGCTGAATTACTATTGGAAGACATTCCTGGTGAAAATATTCCTCAGCTTTATGCCCGTGATGATGTTGACCCAAATGATTTAATTCTTGTTCGTCCAGATGTTTAATCTTAAAATCCGCCGCCTAAAGTTAGGTGGCGGATTTTATTACCCAGCATAACATATTCATGATATAAAAAGTTATCCGAGAAATCTTTAGCTGTTTTCTCGGATTTTTATATTTTAGCAAACGCAAAGGAGGATAACTATGAACAAAGCATATGGATACAAGGCTTGGCAGAAGAATTTTGAGCGTCATGTAAATAAAGGGGAAAAGGCAATCCGTATCCTTGCACCTGCACCCTATAAAATTAAAGAGGAACGGGATAAGATTGATCCGGTTACACAAGAGTTGTTGCTTGATAAGGACGGAAATCCGCAGAAAGAGGAAGTCGAGATAACAATTCCGGCATTCCGGGCAGTATCCGTTTTTGATGTGGCGCAGACAGACGGAAAGCCGATACCGGAACTTGCGGCAAAGGAGCTTCTTTCAGATGTGGAAGGGTATCAGGATATGATTCGTGCAGTAGAAGCCATTTCACCAGTACCGATTGAACTGGAGGAGATTGCAGGAGATTCCAAAGGCTATTATGACAGGGAAGCAAAGCGGATTGCGGTACAGGAAAACATGAGCGAGAGTCAGACATTAAAGACCATGATCCATGAAGTGGCACATTCCAAGATGCACAGCAAGGAAGTGGAGCAGGACGAGCAGATGAAAAAAGACCGCAACACCAAAGAGGTGGAAGCGGAGAGTGTGGCATACACCGTTTGCCAGCATTTTGGTATAGATACCTCTGATTATTCTTTTGGGTATATTGCAGGTTGGAGCAGCGGAAGGGATACCAAAGAACTTAGATCTTCCATGGATACGATACGGAGGACAGCTTCGGAGTTGATTACCGGGATAGAGGAACAATTACAGGAATTACAAAGGAACAGGGAAGTATCACAGGAACAGACAAAGGAAAGTATTCTCCTCATACAGAATACTGACCTTTCAGAGTTCAGTCTGCTTGATGTTTATGGTATGGACAGACTGGAACTGATGCAGGCACTATCAGAAATGACGGATGACGACAAGCTGAGCATACAGGCGTATTTGGAAAGCAAGGGTGCATGGACAACGGAAATCGGCAATCAGGATTCCAGAGAGTACGGAGAGTATCATCTGGATGTGCGTTATAACACGGATACGGATGAGCTGATTGATATGAAGGAGAGGAAGGCGGTCTATGATAAGGCAATGGAACCAATCAATGTCGATGATGTGGTTGTTAAGTTCGCTTCCATTTTTGAAAGCGAATGGGAGGTTTTGAAAATCACAAATATGTTGAGGGATGATGTCGGAAAAATGCTTAAAGATATGGCTTCTCTTGATGAAAAAGAATGGGATGGCAATTACCTTTCATATATGGAAAAACAGGGAACGGAAATCACGTTACTTGCGTCCAGTAGTAAGGAATTAAATGGAAATATGCCGGACTTTTGGGATTATGAATACGATTTTGATGCAGGTCTGACGGATGCAGAGGAATTGTCTGTCATGCAACAGGCAGAGCATATCATTAACCGGTTGGAGCATGGACAGCCTGCCTTTTCCGATGATGAAAGAAATCTGATTGTAAATTATGCTTATAAGCTGAGTAATGTGGAGAAAACAAGGGAGCTTGCAGAACATATCTATGCACAGGAAGTGGATGGAAATCAGGATGTTGCGTTAGCAATGGTTGATGCACAGGCAGAAATCGACGCACTGCCGGATAGCATGGTCGGAATATCTGAAATGCAGGAGTATGGCTATACGTGGAATGAAATGCTTCCGCTGACACAGGAAAGGGCATTGGAATTATTTGACCATGATCTGCCAGTGTATCTTCTGCATACAGACGGTTCAGAGACTACCGTATCCGACAGAAAACAGATTATAGAGCATGATGGAATGTGTGGCATTGAAAAAGGAAACTGGCAGAATGAACGGAAACTTCTCATGATGCAGGAAGAACTTACAGAGAATGATTCCAACAGGGAAGCACAGCTTTTATATGGAAATACCGATAAATACGGTATTTACCAGTTAAAGGATAATCCCGAACTGGACAAGTTCCGTTTTGAGGGAACGGAAAGCCTGAAGCGTATGGGAATAACCAAAGACAATTTTGATGCGGTATTGCCGGAAAATTATAAACTGGTGCATTTGGGCGAATTGTCAGAATTGCAGGGACAGACGCAATCGGAAACACTGGAAGCAATCTATACAAAGTTCAATATTGACCATCCGGCAGACTACAAGGCACATTCCCTGTCGGTCAGCGATATTGTGGTACTGCACGAAAATGGAGAAAACAGCGCACATTTTGTGGATTCTTTTGGATTTACAGAGCTGCCGAAGTTCATGCTGACACTGGAGGGAAAGGAGAATGAGATAGAGACGGAGCTTGCGGTTCATATCGCAGACCGTTATATCCTGATGCATGAATGCGAGGAGGGATATGATTATTCCATTCTGGATGAACAGTACCATTTGCTGGATGGCGGTGTCTACGATAACCCGGATATTACCATTCGAAGGGCAATGGATATGGTGATCGCAGATTTGAAAGAACAGAGATTTTCAGTTGTGACCGAGCAATATTATCGTGACGAGTATTTGCAGGGCGAAGTATATGCTGGTTCAGAGGTTGAAATTGTAGATTATGAGGAACTTTCAGAGAAAGCGGAGGAAGTGGAACAGGCAGATTTGGCAGCACGGCAGGCTGAAATTATCGAAAATAATCCAGATGTGGTTGCAGATTTCCGGGCAAAGACAGAAGAATTGTTTCATAGTCTGGACGGACAGAGTGCGGACGATATAGAAAAAACGGTATATGCCTATGTACAGTCGCAGAATGACGAGTACGGTCTGGATGCAGAGATTGTGGATGTAGTGGTAGCCGGAAGCCGCTGCAGGGGCATGGAACAGGAGAATTCGGACTTGGATGTGGTGGTGGAATACACCGGATCGACCAGGGAGGATAATTTGTTCAATATGCTCCATGAGGACAGTATTTACATTGCGGGGATTAAGGTGGATATTAACCCGATCACAGAGGGACGAACCGGAACACTGGAGACTTATCTGCCAGAAGTGGAAACCTATCTGCAGGAGAAGGCACAGCAGGAAAAGGTCAATACACAGCTTGTAAGACAAGGGCGGGAACAGGAACCGACAGAGCAGACGGAACTGGCAAATGAACCTGTTATTGAGCCGGAGACCGTCAATGTGACATTTACAGTGGCAGAATGTGGCGAATTTCACAATATGGGAGAATATCATGAGGGGATAGAAACGATTGAGGAAGCTATTCAGATTTATCAAGCCATTGATCCGTCCCGGATGAACGGTATCCCTTCGATTGGTGTGAATATGCACATCGAGGGAACAGAAGAATGGGAAGATGAGCAGGCGGACATTTTGAGTGGAAAGTGTATTGATGTTGATTTCCTGAATTACACACTGGAGCTTCGGGACACTCCGAAAGTGCAGGATGCACTAAAGAAATTGATTGCAGCTTTCCCGGAGAAAGAGGTCAATGACCGGGAAACAAAAGAGCAGAAAATACAGGCACTTGCGGCAGAACTTGATCAGCTATCTTATGAGATTGATACATATGGATATAGAGATTCGGTATCAGACAGAGAATCACAGATACAAATGATTGCTGATGATATAAGAACTGGAAATGTGAAACCGCTTAGTATTTTCTTGCAGGCATCTATTGACGAGGGGCTAGACGAGGACAGTGAAAGGCAGGCAAAGGAACTGCTTACAAAGCTGGCAGAATATAAGCCACTTGCCAAAATCGAGGAGATTGAGGAACAGAATTACAACATGATTGATGACAGGCTCAACAATGGCGTGGAGAAATTCAATCGTGAGGAAGAAAAGAAAGAAATGCAGGAAAAGCCACAGGCACGTTCTTCCTTAAAAGAGCGACTGGCAGCCAAGCAGAAAGAAGCAACACAGGGAAACAATAAGGATACGAAGGAACTGGAAAAATCAAAAAATTCACATAGCATTCTGGTGATATGTCAAGAACTTTTTGAAAAAGATTTTGATATGTTTTTCAGA
>NZ_LNAM01000225.1 GCF_001461035.1 Acetivibrio ethanolgignens
TATTATTTAATGCTTACTTTACTATTTTTTCAAAATATATTCCTGCTACAAACCAAAATTTCATTTCACAGTAAAAGTCTTCTTCGGTCCCGTTCCATTATCATTTACTGCCCACACAGTTATCTTGGTTTTCTTTTTCTGCTTTGGAATCTTTATGGAAAAGCTTCCATCTTCCTTAATTTTTGCCTTATATTCTTTACTTCCTATCCTTGCAAAAACCTGGGTTCCGGTATTTTCAACAGTAGGATTTTCCTCCTCTGCTCCCCCTGAAAGAATCAGATGAACCGTTCCTGTTATCTTTTCACTATTTTCCTTTATCCCATTTACCTTTGGTGTATCTGGTGCATTCTCTATGATTACCGTCCTGGCTGCCTTACTCTTTCCTGCACTATTCTTGGCATATACAGCTACCTCAGCACCAGAATTTGTTTTTGGTATCTTAATTCTGTACTGGTACATACCACTGTCTGCATCATACTTCTCATACAGACCGGAGGTATATTTCTTACCATTAATCATGGCATACAGAGTACAATCCTCTTCACTTTCTGCAATAAGATTCATCGTATTATTATAAATAGCCGTATTTTTAATCTCCGGTTGGAATGGTAAGCCTTTTACAACCTGAATTTTAGCTGCATCCGCAATACCCCCCTTCTCATAGCGGGTTAAAGCATAAATGCTGGTTCCTGCCGAAAGGGCCTCCTCTAAATCCACAGTAAAGCTTCCATCCTTTGCAGTAGAAACTTCTGTATACTGAGAACCGATTTTCAAGTAAATCCTATCTCCTGCAGTATCATAGCTTCCCTTTAAGGAAATCACCTTATCCGTTATATTCTTAAGCTCCAGCTCTCCTCCAACACCAACATACTCATTAATATCCTTTACCGTAAGCGAGCCCTGAGCACTTTTTCTCTGAGTTCCATCATCTGCAGTATCAAAGGCATATACCTTAATCACATCACCCTCCTTAAGAGCTCCGGTTGGTATCTCAAAGTAGCCTTTTTCATCGGTTGTTCCGGTATATCTCTCTAACCCATTCTCTACCTGGATATTAAAGCTCTTCTGTCCATTTCTGTTATAGACATATCCATAAACCTTTTTTTCAATATTCGTTACTGCATAAAGGCTTGGCTTGTTTGGTGCTGCCTCAATAACGGTACTCTTATTTACCCGACTTGCCCGTCCTGCACTATCTATGGTATACAGCTTAACTGCCGTTGTATCCCGTTGAGCCGGTATTTTCATTGTAAAGCATCCCTTACTATCCACAGATACCGTTGTCTTTACAATACTGTAGTTATCTTTGTAAATTTCACTTTCCTTAAATAAAGCCACATCCTGGCTGGCAACATAAGCCTTGCTTCCAATCAGCACTACCGGTTTTACATATTGGTCATTCATACTACCGGTTATCTCCGTCTGATTATTCGCTATTTCGTCTGCCACAGGATAGTTTGGTCCGGTTCGCTTTACAAGCAGCCCCAGCCGGCTGCTGCTTCTTCCATACTCATCCTTTACATAGGTAACAATCTCTGTTCCAGCCTCCTGGCTTGGCAGTGCATAGGAAAATTTACCATCATTTCCCACCTGAGTTTCGTATTTGGAACCCCCTATTTCAAAATAAATGGTTGTTCCCGGCTCTGCCGTTCCCGCAATCTTTGTCTTTCGATTAGTATAGGTCTCTACTCTTGGAACCTCTAAGGTTCCCCGATTAATATTTTCAATTACAACATAAGTGACATTTCTGTTTCCCAAGGTATCCTCTGCCATAATCGAATATATTCCATTATTCATTACTTCAAAAGTACTTCCTGTTATCTCGACTGCACTGTCCCAAATATAATTTTCCTCTGCCGTATGCTTCCCTGACAGATAGGCAATTCTCTTTACCCCAGATACGTCATTGGCTTGAACCGCTATCTTTACATCTTTATTTGTCGTTAAATCATTTAAGCTTCTTGCCACTACGAGGGGCCCACTTACATCCTGATTCAAATTACTGAAGGAAGCCTCATAATAATAATAACCGTACTGAGTTCCAATGCTTCCCTTATACCAGGGCTTTGTCTTTGCTACCTTCTCCGAGCCAGCACCACCCTCCAGACGATAGGTAACTTCCGGGTTAAACAAAAGACTCCAGTTATGGTCTGCTTTCGTTGGAATTGTTATGTTTTTAAAATTATTATTCAGGTAATCCATCAAAAGCACCTGGCTTCGATTATATTTCGTATAAATTGTCTGGCCTGTCAGCTCCCGGATTACCTCTGGCACTCCCGTCAGGCGGTCTACTGCCAGTACCAGACGATCACTGTCCTTTATCTCCACACCATTTCTTGTCAGACTGGTAATCCGCTGGCTGTTGCTTATTTTACTGCCACTGCGGCTGTATCTTGGTGGTACCAGCGTATTTATTTTATATTCAATGCCATCAAAAATATAGGCTCCCGCCCAGTCATTCTGCCATTCTTCATAAAGGAGGGTATTCGGCTTCAGATAATCATTACTCTGATTATCTGAGATTCCCTGTGCCGCATAAGCACTGGCTGTCCATTCCAACCATTCCCGAAGCTGGGTACCTGTTATTGTATAGAGATTAATATAGCCATTGTAGGCCTGGAGCTTAGACAGCTCTGCCTCAGAAATACTTCCCTCCAAATCTATGTAGCCCTGTGCATCTTCCTGTCCAAAGGATTTATAATGAGTAGCGGCAATTACCGGATAATCTCTATATTCTGGATTTATATTATGAATATAATTCAAGGCGTAGCTTATCTTAGCCTCATTCACCAGTTCTATTGCTTTACTGTCCTCTAGAAGACCAAAATAATTTTCTAGCTGTTCTCCATAAGCCAGCCTTCCCACTTCATTATTAAGACTGCCTTTAAGAATATTCTCCCATTTTCCCATAAAATTCTCATTCAGCGTCTTATTTACTACTGGCTTTTTATCAACAACCTTTCTAACCTCTGATTTTCTATTACTGATTTTTACTGTAGAACCGGTTTTTTGTATTGTAAAATCTGCTACACCAATCCCCTTCCCCCGGTCACTGCACATAACCAGGTTTTTGCCATTTACCAGCCCAGTAGCTTTATTTACACCATTAAGCTTATAAAAGCTTTCTGCATTTACATCTGTAGATGGGAAATTAATGTGGTTATGACCACAAAGTACCACATCCACATTTTTTATTTTTGTTAATGCATAGGATACATCCTTGTCCATGTACTCCGGCTCTTCTTTTCCAAAGCCGGAATGGGCCAATACTACAACGATATCGGCCCCCTTAGCCTTTAGCTTATTTGCTTGAGCTTCGACATTCTGTACAATATCCTCTGTCTCTAAAACTGCCGTATAACTCTCTGTTTTTGTAGACAGCTTTGGTATTGTTTCCCCAATCACACCAACCTTAACAGTCATAGTTGTACCGTCGCTTGCCTTTACTTTCCTGGAAAGAAGCATATTTTCTTTCCAGACATGCTTTTTCGTATTCGCATCCACTACATTGGATACTACGCATATATTGGAGAGTCCTGCTCCTTTAATCTGGTTTTTAATATAAGAAAAACCATAGTCAAAGTCATGGTTTCCCAAAGTAACTGCATCATATCCTATGGTCGCCATTGCCTTGTAAATCGGTTGCACCGTATCCGGCTCTGCCATATAAATATACTCCGTAGAGTAGTCATAAATGGTATCACCTAAATCAAAGGTAAAGGTATTTTCCTTTCCTTTTTCATTCCTCGCCTTTTCAAGCAGGGTGTAAGCTCTGGAAAGACCTCCCGAGCTATATTCCCCTCCGGTTTCATAATTCGTTGTAGTCAACTGTCCATGCAAATCTGTTGTAAATACAAAGCGAATATTAGCCTTTTTTGTCGTTGCTGCCTGTGATTTCACCGGTATTCCTCCCAGTAGGAAAATTACCGCTAATAAAAATGCCATTATTCTCTTTTTCATTCTTCTAACTCCTTATTCTTTTTGAAAACTTTCTATTAACTTTGCTATTCTTTCAGAAGCCCTGCCGTCATCTCTGTGATTAAACCTTCTGCAGAAGGCTTCATACTGTTTTGAATACTCCTGATACTTCCTGTCCCTAATATCTCTCACCAGCTCCTCTGTTGTTCTGGAAATCGGTCCTGGTGCCTCTTTCTCAAAATCAAAGTAAAAGCCTCTGAGATTATCCCTGTAATTATCATAGTCATAGCAATAAAACAGCATTGGCCGCTTCAATACGCTATAATCAAACATAACGGAGGAATAGTCCGTTATTAAAATATCTGCCAGAAGGTAAAGTTCAGCTATGTCATATTTTGCACTGAACTTATAAATAAAGCCTTCATAACCGGTCCAATCCACCTTATCCTGAATCAGATAATGATACTTTACTAAAAGAACATATTTATCTGAAAGCTGTTCTCTCAAATAAGCAAAATCCATCGCCGGAGAAAATTTGTACTGTCCTTTTTCATAAAATTCATTATCTCTCCAGGTAGGTGCATACAGGATAACCCCTTTATCTTCCGGAATCTGAAGCTCCTTCTTTAGCCGATTTTGATATTCCTTCGTATTTTTGTGAAACAGGATATCATTTCTTGGATATCCAATTTCCAATATTTCTTTTTTAAAGTCAAAACAGCGTCGGAAAATTTCTGTAGAAAACCTATTCTGGGAAATCAGATAATCCCATGTTCTCGTATTTTTCCTGAAATTTTCCTTATACTGCTCAATATCCCTTTCTCCACCCATATCTACGATTTCCATGTCCAGAGCCAACCGCTTTAACGGTGTTCCATGCCAGGTCTGGATATAATGAGCCTCGGGACGCTTCACCAGAAAATCCGGCTGTCTGCAGTCAAAAATCCAGACTCCGGCTACCGCCATATAATAAAAATAACGAATCCGGCGGAATTTTATGACCTTTGCATTTCCTGGGATTTTTGTCCTAGGATTTTCAAAGAGCCAGATACACCGATATTTTTTATCCAGCCCCTTCTCTACCAGATATTCATAAATATATCTTGGATTCCCCGTATAATTTCTACCTATGCTGCAATCGAATACAATCATATTTTTCTTTACTGGTAAATTCAATAGCAGACGATACCAGATAAGCAGTACAGTTTTTCCAGCCTTTTTGATAAATTTTTTCATTTTTCCCTCGATACACTAAGAAGGGACAGCGACTAACACTGCCCCACCCTTTATTTATTTACTTTTCCCAAGCCTAAATCCTGTTTGATCTTAGTTGTGGAAATTCCGTCTGTTCTAGGCAGATATATAACTTCACAATAATCCTTCAGAAAATCGAACTGGCCCTCCCAGTCATCTCCCATAACAAAAACATCAATATTATTATCTACAACATCAGAGATTTTCTGCTCCCAGCTCTTTTCTGGAATAACCTCATCTACATAACGAATGGCTTCCAGAATCAGCTTACGGTCCTCATAGCTGTGATAAGCCGTTTTGTGCTTCAGAGCATTAAACTCATCGGTAGAAAGAACAACTAGCAGATAGTCTCCATATTCCTTTGCTCTCCGCAACAGATTAATATGTCCTGCATGCAGTAAATCATAGGTTCCATAAGTGATTACCTTTTTCATTTTTTATCCTCTTCTCTTTTATTTCATAGTTTCTTTTATAATCTCAACAACCTTCTCTGATGCCCTACCATCATCCCAGCTGTTATATTTCTTATTAAATGCATCATACTTTTCTTTGTACTGTTCAAAATTATGCTCCTTCAACACCGCAATTAACTCATCCGTATTCTTAACGAATGGGCCTGGTGCCTCTGCAAGGAAGTCAAAATAAAAGCCTCTGTTATCGCAATAATCGTCTAAATCATAGGTGTAGAAAATCATCGGACGCTTCAGAATACTATAATCAAACATAACAGACGAATAATCCGTCATCAGTATGTCTGCCATCAAATACAGCTCCTGGATATCCTCCTTAATATCATAAATAAAGCCTTCCATTCTGCTCCAGTCAAGCTCGGATGCAATCAGATAATGATATTTCAAAATAAAAGCATACTCATCCTCTACATTCCTCTTCAGAATGTCAAAATTCAAAAACGGATTGAAAATATATTTTCCTTTTCCCATGGACTGGTTATCCCGCCAGGTCGGTGCATACAATACAACCTTTTTATCCCTTGGGATACCATGCTTTTCCTTTAAACGGTCTATATATTCCTTGTTGTTATTACGAATCAGGGTATCATTTCTCGGATAGCCAATATCCAGCATATTTTTCTGAAAATCAAAGCAGCTTTTAAAAATATCGGAGGAATACTGATTCTGTGCAATCAGATAATCCCATCTTCTCGAATTGGCCCAGAAATTTGCTTTGTAATTTTCAATACCCTTATTTCCTGCCATCTGCACATCATCCATATCAAGGCCCAATTTTTTTAATGGTGTTCCGTGCCAGGTCTGGATATAGGTTGTTTCCGGCTTCTTTACTACAAAGTTCGGCTGCCGGGTATCAAATACCCACATCTTTGCCTTGCATAGATATTTGAGGTGCCTTAAACGATTTCTTTTTATCTTCTTAGCATTTCCGATAATCTCCATCTTGTCAGGCTCTTCAAATATCCAGTAAATCCGGTACTTCTTGTCCAAGCCCTGACGCACCATTTCCTCGTAAATCCCCTTTGGATTGCCGCTGTAGTTTCTGCCCAGCATACATTCAAATAAAATAATATCCTCCTGTACCTTTATATGCTTTAAATAGTAGTGATTATAAATAAACTGCTTTATTGAATCCTTTTTCTGCTGGATTTCTCTCAATATTCTATTTTTTGTTTTCCTGCTTATTAACATTTCTGCCTCCTGATTATTTTAACTTCTCTTCGTAAATCCCACTGACCTCTTCTACCGTGCCAGCAGCGATGATTTGTCCTTTCTCAAGCAAGATTGCTTTATCGCACAGTCGTTTTACCTGTTCCAGAGAGTGGGATACAAATAATACCGTCACGCCCTTGTCAAACATAGACATAATCTTTTTTTCACTTTTTTTTCGGAATTTGGCATCTCCTACAGATAGGACCTCATCTACAATTAAAATATCCGGCTCTACTACCGTAGCTATGGAAAAGCCCAGTCTGGCCTTCATACCGGAAGAATAATTTTTTATCGGTACATTAATAAAGTCTCCCAGTTCTGAAAACTTCACAATCTCATCATACTTTTCATCAATAAACTCTTTAGAATAGCCTAATACTGCCCCATACAAATAAATATTCTCTGCTCCGGTATACTGACTGTCAAAGCCTGCCCCCAGCTCTAAAAGCGGCACAATCGTTCCCCTTTTCGTAATCTTTCCTTCTGTTGGCTTTAAAACACCTGCAATCACCTTTAAAAGTGTGCTTTTTCCCGCACCATTAAAACCCAGGATTCCCAACCGGTCCCCTTCATTAAGCTCAAAGGAAACATTACGAAGAGCCCAGAACTCCTGGTATCTTAACTGTCTTTTTAAGAATTTTATAACATAGTCCTTTAAATCATTTACCTTTTCCGCACTCAGGTTGAATTTCATGCTGACATTCTCAACCCTTAATGCTACCTTCTTTTTACCCACTGATTTTCTCCTTATATATTAAGAATAAATTTATCCTGCTGCTTCATAAACAGTCCTACTCCTGCCACTACACTGACTACACTGACTACTGCCGCATATCCAAGGGATTCCATGTTAAATGGGATTCCATAAACAGCTGCCCTGAAGTTTTCAATCAGACAATATAAAGGATTCAGATGCAGTACCCATTCATTTGCTCCCAGGGTTTCCGGAGCATAGAAGATTGCCGAGCAATACATGATTAGCATGAGTGCAACTCCCCACAGATATTCCATATCACGAAAAAACACAGCTATCGTTGCTAAAATCATGCCCGCACCAAAAGCCATTATAAATAATAACACCAATGGAATAACTGCACCAAATAAATACAAGGTCGGCTCTACTTTTAATACAAGCATCGCTCCAACCAATACAATCAAAGAAAGCAGAAATGTTATAAAATTAGATATCACTGCCGACAGGGGATAAATATATTTTGGTACATATACTTTTTTAATCATGGCTGCATTACTTCTTATGGATTTCATAGCACTCTTGGTTGAATTAGAAAAATAAGTATACATAAGCCGCCCTGTCAAAATGTACACAGGGAATGCATAATCACCCTTTGACTTTAAGGTTCCAAATACAAAGGCAAGCACACAGGTTGTAAGAAGCGGCTCCAAAAGGGTCCAAAACAATCCCAGTACAGAACGCCGATACTTCAGCTTAATATCTTTCTTTACCAGTTCCTTCAGCAAAAAACGGTATCTCATAAAATTTCTAATGTATTTTTGCATGCAATATCTCCATTCTGCTTTTTATTCGTCTATGAATTATACCATAATGCCTCGCAAAAGTAAAGCGGACAGGCATTATTACCCAGGGTTGTTTCACGAAGTATTTAGAAACTCCTGAGTTTTGAAGTGAATAAAGATTAATAACCCGGCAGTTGCTTGTAATTGCCGGTATTTTTTTGTCAACTTTATGCATTTTATATATAGCGTAATC
>NZ_LNAM01000226.1:0-557 GCF_001461035.1 Acetivibrio ethanolgignens
GACTGGAGCAGATGTAAGAGTTGGAAGTTGCAAATGTCTGCTTAATCAGCAGACACTATGTAAAGAAAAGAAAAACATCACTTAATTGAAGGCGAGAAAAGTATTATGAGAAAAATAGCAAAGAAAACAATGGGAATTAAATCCAACCGGAACCCCGATAGTAGAAACACTGGCGGCAGCAGAGGAAACTTTAAGCGGAAGCATTACCATGTCTGGTTCCACTTCTATGGAAAAGCTTGCTAATGCAGTAGCAGAAAGCTTTATGGTAAAATATCCGAAGGTAACTGTTAGTGCAGAGTTTGTTGACTCCCGTGCCGGTATCAGGGCTCTACAGGCTGGCAGTATGGATATTGGAAATGCCTCTAGAGAGTTAAAGGATGATCTGACAAAGGAACAACTGACAAAGATTTATACTGAAGAAATCACAAACTGGAAGGACTTAGGCGGTGAGGATGCTCCTATAGTAGTAGGCAGAGAGGCAGGAAGCTATTTCTTAAGTAGTGTCTGCTGATTAAGCTAAAACACTTAATTTTACTGACTTTTACCTCGTTTTCTGC
>NZ_LNAM01000226.1:567-3810 GCF_001461035.1 Acetivibrio ethanolgignens
TTACATTCTCAAGGCTTGTGAAATGATTAAGGTTAGTAGGGTCTGCTCTTGCTCCATTCGTTCTGTATGGCACCTTATCCTTCTTATCCTTGCCCGGTTTCTGCTCAAGTTTCATCAAGCAGAAATATGGTTTGCCACGCATCCTGTTTGGAATTTTTGATAAATCCATGTTGTATGCCTCCTTTGTGTTGTTTTCATAGACGGTGAGTATTCCGGCTCTCATTGAGCCACCTGTCCGGAGTTTGGGAGCCACACTTCCGGCAGCACAGAGCCACCCCTCCGGCGGTGGAAACCATCATTCCGGTAATTAGGAAACCACTATTCCGGCACAAGGAAATCATGATTCCGGACTTGTGGAAATCATTACATAGATTCCTTATACTGTAGTCATACACCGATTGGTGTAAATACATTATAAGGAGGTCAAAATCATGACCAAATATCGCGAAATCATCAGACTTCATAGTCTGAACTTCAGCGAACGGAACATTGCATTAAGTTGCAGTGTGTCCCGAAACACTGTGTCAAAGGTTCTCAAAAAAGCTGATGAGATGAATATCTCCTGGCCACTTGATGAAACCATGACAGATGATGCCTTGGAAAACATTCTCTTTCCCAAGGAAAAGTCAGCTACCAATAAGCGTATGCCTGACTATGCCTACATTCGCAAAGAATTATTGCGAAATGGCGTAAGTAAAAAACTCCTATGGAGCGAATACTGTGAGGATTGCCGTATGGCAGGCGAAGAGCCACTCATGTATTCACAGTTTTGCTACTACATCCAGCAGGACGAGCAAAAACGAAGAGCAACCATGCACATACCACGAAAACCCGGTGAACAGGTTGAAGTAGACTGGGCTGGAGATCCGGCTCATATCATCGACCCCGATACCGGCGAGATTACAGAAGCATGGCTTTTTGTTGGCGTTATGACTTATAGCATGTACGCCTACGTGGAAGCATTCATCAATGAAAAACAGAAGGCCTGGATTACAGCCCATGTGCATATGTATGAATACTTCGGTGGAGTTGCCAAGATACTCGTTCCTGATAACTGCCTTACAGCCGTTTATCATACAGGAGACTGGTACACTCCGTCATTAAACACCACATACCATGAATTAGCTGAACATTACGGAACCGCCATTATTCCGGCACGGGTGCGAAAACCCAAGGACAAGCCTAGCGCAGAAGGCACAGTAAGAAATGTATCTACATGGATTACTGCAGCCCTTCGGAATGAACAGTTTTTTTCTCTGGCTGAATTGAATTCTGCCATAAGGGAAAAACTTGAACAGTTCAATGCAAATACCTTCCAGAAAAAAGAAGGTAGCAGGCGTAGTCTGTTTCTTGGGGAAGAAATGCCATTACTGGCAACGCTGCCTGCTACCCGCTTTGAACTCAGCGATTGGAAAGTCGCTACCGTTCAGTTTAATTATCACATTGCAGTAGACAAGATGTACTACTCTGTGCCTTATCAGTATATCAGAAATAAGGTCGATGTGCGAATAACAGAAACAACGATTGAAATATTTATGAATCACAATCGAATTGCCTCCCACAAACGCCTTTATGGACGTCCTGGGCAGTACTCTACTCACTCCGGACATATGCCGGAAGAACATCAGAAATATCTGGAGTGGAATGGTGACCGTTTTCGGAAATGGGCGAATCAGATTGGACCAAACGCATATGAAGTTGTAAATGCACTACTTACCTCCGGCAGGGTGGAACAACAATCCTATCGAAGCTGTATGGGATTGTTAAAGCTTGCAGAAAAACATTCTCCGCAAAAACTGGAACTTACGTGCCAGAAAGCATTAAGCTATTCCAGTTCACCCAGCTATAAAAGTATCAAAAATCTTCTGGTCACTTTAAAGGATAGTGATATCCCGGTGACTCAGGAAGAGAAAAAGACTAATTCATACGGCATCACAAGAGGTGCCAGATACTATGCCGATAAATCAACAGGAGGTAAGCACAATGATTAATCAAAGTACAACTGACAAACTTATTGAAATGCGTCTCACAGCTATGGCAGATGCATTCCGTATACAAATGGATGATTCCTCTATGAAGGATATATCCTTCGAAGAACGTTTTGGCATGCTGGTTGATGTGGAATACACCAGTCGCAAAAACAATCGTTTAAAACGCATTATACGCAACGCTGAGCTTGAACAACCGGATGCCTGTATTGCCGGCATTGACTATCGTTCAGGACGAAAGCTCAATAAGGAACTCATCAAACGTCTCGCCACCTGCGAATACATTGCAGAGTATCGGAACATCTTTATTACCGGTGCAACCGGAAGTGGCAAGACATACATGGCCTGTGCTTTTGGCATGGAAGCCTGCAAGCAGTATTACACAGTAAAATATGTTCGCCTTCCTGACCTGCTTCTTGACTTGGAAGCCGCCAGAAATAACGGCACATTTGCAAAGGTACTTTCAAAGTATACTAAACCATTACTGCTTGTCATTGATGAATGGTTATTGTTAAAACTTAACGAATCAGAATCCAAAAATCTCTTTGAACTGATTCATAAGCGTAGGAAAAAATCTTCTACTATCTTCTGTTCCCAGTTCAGAGAGGAAGGTTGGTATGACCGCCTGGGTGGTGATGATAACCCATTGGCAGATGCCATCATGGATCGAATCATCTATGATGCATACAAAATCAATATCGAAAGCATTGATCCATCAAAGGACATCTCCATGCGAGAGGTCTATGGTATAGATCAAAACATGGTACAGTAGTTAGTAACAAGGTGGCTCTGTTTGTCCGGAATGGTGGCTCTCGCCACACCGGACAGGCGGCTCCGCCGCAACGTAATATTCAATAAAGGAGCTAAATCAATGTACAAACCAATCGACAAGTTACAGCACTCGTTCCTCGATTTCAACCAGCCTATGGGACTCCACATGAATTCGGATAACCGCTGGATCAAACTGGCTGACCGAATCCCATGGGATGAATTTGAAGTAAAATATGCTAAGCTGTTCCCCAGAGACACGGGTAATGTTGCCAAGCCTCTTCGTATGGCATTAGGAGCTCTGATCATCCAGACCAAGTTCCAGTATTCCGACCGTGAGCTTGTGGAACAGATCGCAGAGAATCCGTATCTGCAGTACTTTATCGGACTTCCCGGCTATCAGGAAGATGCTCCGTTTGATGCAAGTACACTGGTCCTTTTTCGCAAACGCATTTCTGCTGAAATGCTGATGGAAGTAAATGAGTAT
>NZ_LNAM01000226.1:3820-8474 GCF_001461035.1 Acetivibrio ethanolgignens
TTTTTTATCCTTTCACATTCCTATGGACACTTTTTCCTGAAATGGGCGGAAAAATTTTTATCTTTCACGTAGTCCTAGACAAAATTTTCTAAAATGACCAGTTTTCCATCTCATTTTTATTAGTAAGGAATTTCTGCATTTTCCTAATTAGAAGAAAAATTTCTTCTCCCCTCTAATCCTCCCAATTACAGTTAGGAAGATTTTGAACTACAGATTTTGAAAATATTTTTCTTATCACTATTTTGGGGAAAAATATGGTTAATCGACCGAGATATTCTCTTTCTGATTTCCAAAGAGAGCATTGTAGATGTTTTGGAATTAAAAAAGTAGCCTTTCGGCTACCATAAAAAAAGCTGGAAGAATACTCTCCCAGCTTTCAGTTTTTATATTTTAACTATATGAATTTTTCGCTAATGATACCATTTTTTAAATCAGCTATATTATATAGATCTTCTTGTACCAAAAACGTTTCTTTAAGGTTTCCCTTTGTTTTTAACCACCCTGCCCCATCAGTGAACCAAACAAAATGAACATGTTCCACATCTTTCGCTTCAAGAGAAATGGTCTTAAAACTTCTTGCAGTTTCATTAAGTTTAGAACCACTTGATGAATAGCAATTACATTCACAAATATAAACTTCCTTACTTCCTACAGGTTTTACAACAAAATCAAACCTTTTCTTAGCAACACCATCAGCACTAATTGCCGAAAGGTTATATCCCCATTTCTGTTCTACTTCGTGTAAATACATTTCCTTAAAGTAGGTGACATCCTTTTCAAAGCCTGCTTCTTTAATAAAGAATTCAACCAAATCTTCCATTTGGTCTCCTCCCCTATTTTTTCTTGCGTTACTATCTAATCCAATATTAATTCCCAAACCAACATCCAATAGATCACCTATCACATGACTTTGTAATAATTCAAATATACCTGTTTTTTGCATAAATTCTACATATAGCTCTACATCATAATTCATGCTATTAAAGTTAAAATCAAGCCTTCTATCATTTTCTGTAATTGCTATAACATTCTCTCTCACAGCCAATAATAGTGGTATTGCCTTTATACACTCAGGATATTCCTGGACTAAATCCCTAAATTCATCTTCAATATTTTCAGAACCCTTTAATGTATTTAAAAGAGCAAGTTGCCTCTTAACAGAAGCAGTATTTTTGTATGCCGTATCATAATTTACATAATAATTCCAGTTATTAATATTATCCGTAAACGACTTTAACCAATCCTCAAAATTTCTACTTGTCACTAATCTCCATCTCCAATCGTACTTTAGTTATATTCAAATATTCCTCTTCTGTATCTATTCCTATAAAGAATCGACCAAATCTGTTAGCAACAACACCTGTTGTTCCCGACCCGCAAAAGGGGTCTAGAACAATATCCCCTGGCCGGGTAGATGCTTGAATAACTCTTTCTAATAAGTATTCCGGCTTCTGCGTAGGATGTTTCCCCGCCTTCTTTTCTGATGGTTTCGTTAAACTTCCAACCCATACATCTTTCATTTGCTTTCCGCCATTCTGTTCTTTCATCAAATCATAATTGAAATAATGGCGAGATTTCTTATCAGCTTTCTGTGCCCAGAGTATAGTTTCTGTTGAATGTGTAAAACATCTACAAGCAAGATTTGGTGGCGGGTTAGTTTTCTGCCAGGTAATATTATTTATTATCTTAAACCCTTCCTGCTCAAGCGCCATGCCAATAGAATAGATATTATGTAATGTTCCAGAAATCCAAATACTTCCATTAGATTTTAGTGCTCGTTTACACAATTTTATCCATTTTCTATTAAATTTATGTTTCTCAGATGTTTGCGTTGAAGAATCTCCTATTTTATCCCATTCTCCCTTATTCACAGATACCATTTTACCGCCTTTGCAAGTCACCCCGTTATTGCTTAAAAAGTATGGGGGATCCGCAAATATCATATCAATGCTTTCCGGCTTTATTTTTGCAAGAACTTTAAGTGCATCTCCATGTATTATTTGTGCCGAAGTATTTTCATAGAAATATTGCTGATTTTTACCAAGTAATCTTTCCACTCAAAACACCTCCTAATAATTGCAAATAATAACCTCTTCTCCTGTTCGTTTTGACGCATCCGAATTAATCATCCGTTTCACATCAACCACATCAATTCTATATCCTTTGTTGCCATACAATTGATTGATGAAATCTGTATTATGATTTGTGAGCATACAATAACATCCTCTTCTTGTTAAGTCATCAAAAAGGCTGGCTAGTCTTTCATGACTTTCAACATCAAATCCTTCCTTTGTATATGATTCAAACGATGTAGGATTTAATGGTGCATATGGGCTATCAAAGAATACAAAATCTCCTTCCCCTGCATCTTGGCAAGCTATCTCAAAATCTCCTAGCATAACTGTTACCTTTTTTAAATATTCTGAAACTTCCATTATTGACTTAACATCAATGGATTCTTTCCTACTGTTATTATATGGAACATTAAATAATCCTTTTCCATTTACTCTATACAATCCATTAAAGCAATGCTTATTGATAAACACAAATAACGCTGCAAGTTCTACATCAAACTCTTCCTTCATCAATTTGTCATTATAATGCTCTCTTAAAGAATAATAATATTCTTTTCCATCTTCTCCCATCTCAGAATCAAGTTTTTGAACAAATTCTATGAATTCCTGTGGTTTACTTGCAATAATTCTATATGTATTAATAAGAGATGCATTAATATCATTAATCACTGCATTTTCAGGTTGCAATTCAAATAAAACTGCTCCTCCTCCAATAAAAGGCTCGTAGTAATTATTATATGTTCGAGGCATTCTCTCAGATATTCTATCAAGTAGTTGTCTTTTTCCACCTGCCCATTTTACAAATGGTGCCACATTTTTATTTGACATATCCACTTCCTCTTTCCATAAAACTTCTTTTTTATTATACGAGAAAGAGCCGTTTTTATCAATTAAAATTTTCACTTTTTGTGAAACCCTTTTATTTGAAGAACACAAAAATATATTCATGAGCCAACATATAAAAATTCTTATCCATCTCAGCCCACTTTTCAGTTGATTTACAATTATGCTGTTCTTTTATAATTATTTCTTTTGATTTAAATCCAGCGTTCAAAAAGCACTGCATAAGTTGAAATCCCAGCGGTACTACATTCCCCCGAAATCTTTTATCTCCAATCATTACTGCACAGCACTTTCCCTTTTTAAGTATACGATATGATTCTTTTGCAACTTTATTTAATGCATCTAAGAAACCCTGTTCATCCAATAGCGAAATATCACCCTCAATATCAGAACTATATTTGATGATATTTGCATATGGCGGATGTGTGCATATAAAATCAATCTTATTATCTTTAATAAAAGACAGATCTGTAGCATCTCCATTTTTAATAAATATCTTTGATTGTGTTTCACATTCAAAATTGAGATTCGTTTCTGATAAAGAAACAGATTGCGGATTGATATCTACACCAATCGCATTTCGATTAAGTAATTTGGCTTCAACTAATGTTGTGCCACTACCTAAGAATTGATCTAGAACCCAGTCTCCTGGTTTAGAATAGCGAAGTATCAAGTTTCTTGGTACATATGGTGACCAATTACCTCGATAACGTCCTGAGTGTGTTGCCCATTTCCCCCGGTCTGGAAACGACCATATTGTTGTCTGCTCTGGGCTAAAGCTATTAGGTTGTAAAACTATAAGCATCTCCTCCTTTATTTTTATAGGTCTTTATCATACACCATTTGCTTCCTAAAGTCCACCTTTTTTACTCGCATCTTTCACTATAAGTGAATTTATCCTTTTCCAACAAAATAATATAATATTCACAAATAGTGAAAGGAGTGTATTATGCAATTTTCAAGTGAAACTGAACTATATCAAGTTATTGGTTCAAATATAAAATACTACCGAGAGAAAGCAGGACTTACCCAAATCCAGTTATCAGAAAAACTACAAATTAGCATTAGCTACCTTTCTAAAATTGAAGCATCTGGATGTACAAAAAGTCTTTCTATCTCCGTACTAAATCATATTGCTAATACACTTGGTGTGGATATTACGGAATTCTTTCAACGGAGGAAATGATTTATGTCTAGAATACCAAACAGATTTGGAGGTGGTGCCCGTACAAATGCTAATGGATTGCATTTCGAGCAAACCACTTCTCTTGATGCAGCACTCACAGATGCCGGCTATCATGTAATTAGAAATAGAGTTTATGATGACGATATACAAATTGGACTTTCTGTTCAAAAGCATGATTTTTACAAATACTTTTTAGAACCAAGGGGAATCGATTTTACAGATTACAATTCAAAAAAATGGTTACCTGATGAATGCTATGTTAATCTTGAAACGAATACAGTGTTTATTATTGAAAAGAAATTTCAAAATTGTCCGGGCTCTGTTGACGAAAAACTACCGAATTGTGATTTCAAAAGGAAAGAATACGAAAAACTGTGTCATCCTATAGGTTTCAATGTCGAATACCTTTATGTATTCAATAACTGGTTCCTACAAGATGTATATCGTGACACATTAGAATACATAAGAATGGTAGGATGCCATTACTTCTATACTCAAACTTCGCACATAAATTTTCGCTATGCACCTTGAAAATTCAATATCTGGCAGT
>NZ_LNAM01000227.1:0-6641 GCF_001461035.1 Acetivibrio ethanolgignens
TAGCATTTGTACATTTTTATTTTGGATTTTTTGTACATATATATTGTACCATTTATATGCGGCAAACACCTCTCCCTCCGTAAAGCCAAAGGCAGTGGCATACTTATCCGAGAGGACTGTGATAATCTTAGGGTTATTGAGGTCGGAGAAAACAGACTCCTTGCTTATCCTCGTAATCCCGGTCATCACCGCCCTTTCCATATATGGGTTCGTCTTAAATGTGGAATTAAAGAGGCTCCTTGTGAAGGAAACCAGCTCGTCCCAATAGCCCTCCAGATACGCCTCCTGCATCGGCGTGTCGTATTCGTCCAGCAGGATAATGACCTTTTTGCCGTAATAGCGGCACAGGAAATCAGAAAGCTGATAAAGGGCTGAGGTCGCATCGCTGTCGCTTACCTCCACTGATAATATTCTGTCAAAATATGCCCGATCCGCATCAGTCAGCGCTTCACTTTCCTTCAGAAAAGAACACTTGATATACAAATTCCTTAATATCTCGCAAATCTTATCCCTTGTGGCTCTATAATTGGTTTCCTTGACTCTTGCAAAGGACAGATTGATAACCGGATAGGTTCCCTGCAGCTTGCGGTATCTTTCCTCCTCCCAGATGGAAAGCCCCTCGAACAAGTCTCCCCTGTCTGCGTGGTCCACTGAGAAAAAATAGTCTAACATACTCATATTCAGTGTCTTGCCAAAACGCCTTGGACGGGTAATCAGCGTAACGCTGTCGCCGCTTTCCCACCACTCTTTTATAAAAGAAGTTTTATCAATATAAAAATAGTCCCCTTGCCTAATCTCTTCAAAGTACTGTATCCCTGTCGCTACTGTCCTTGCCATCCTGCCCCTCCTGTCTGGAACCTCCAAAGTTCTTTGAAATTCATTCCATTTTAAAATATGCCTCTTTCAAAATCCGCTATACTTCAAAATCCGCTATACTAATGTTTCTCTTCTTAGTATAACGGATTTTGGGTTAAATTACAAATTTAATTATCGCACTGCTTCTTCTCTCTTCCCGCTGTTCTCTTCGCAGGAATCGCTCCCGTGGAGTCCTATGCTTTCTTGACGGTTACCTTTACCTTCTTGTATACGCCGTTCTGGGCATAGACATAGATATAACAGATCCCGGCTTTTTTGGCTGTAATAACTCCCTTGCTGCTTACTGTGGCAACCTTTTTGTTGCCGGATTCATATTTGATTGCCGTATGCTCCCGGATTGCCTTGTCTGCCTTCACCTGGGAAGCCTGGATTGTAAATGTCTCCCCTTCTTTTAAGGTTACGTCTGTGTCATTGACTTTAACAGATTTGACATTGCCATACTTGCCGCCTGTGGTCGTGGCATGGACGGTCTTTGATTTGGCAATAAATACTTTCTTGCCATCTACCAGCTTATATGCCTTTACATAGTACTTATAGTAGGTACCGCTCTTCAAAGCCTTGTCTGTCCATGTGGTTGTGCTGCCGTCCTTGATGACTTCCTGTTTCACTATCTTATAGGTCTTGGTCTTGGTATTGCACTGTGCACCGTATACCACATAGCCGTCGGCACCGGATGCCTCTGCCCAGACAAGCCTGTTGGTCGTCTTAGTGGATTTGTCCACTCTCAGGCGTAGCGTTCCAAAAGCGGTATCCATCGTCACGGTTTCCCTGCTGCCGTCCGTATCCGCTGCCTCTTCTGCCTTGTTGGCATCTGCCTTGTCATAGACTATAAGGAAATCGGAGAAATGGTCCACGACGAACACCAAACACCCGTCCTCATAAATGCTCGCATACTTCGTTGTCCCTCCTTCCTCTGCCACATACCATACGGAAAAGCCCGCTGCCCTGTAGCCGGTTGGGACTGCAAACGGGACCTTTACCGTTGCCTCGCCGCCCTTGAAGTCGCCGATGCGCTGGCCGTTGCAGGTGAAGTAGGCTTCGATTCCGCCGTGGATGTCCAATTTTTCCACGCCTGTCTTCTGGGCCTCATTGAGGCGGGTGGTTCCCGCGTCATCCACATTCAGCTGGATATCGTCACCCTTTGCCTGCTCTACCACGGCACTCAGGGCTGTGGAATCCAGCTCTACTGTAGCTGTGGTAAGCTTCACCGTAAGCCCTTCTACCTTGTTGGTCTTGTCGGCTGCCGCCTTTGCGATTTCCTCCATGGATTTATTCGGGAGGATGACGGTGTCAATCTTCTTATTAAGACTTGTAAGGTCTACCTCCACTTTTGTTTCCTTCTCTGCCTGTGTCACTAATTTATTGATGTCCTCTGTCTTGATGGTATCAACCACTGCTTTAGAATTTTCTACCTTAGCTGTGACATTTACAGTATTTTTATCTCCAGTTACAGGAACTGTGATGGCTGTGCCTCCACTACCGGAGCCACTGTTGCCGGAACCGCTACTACCAGAGCCGCCATTTCCGGAACCACCGCTACCAGAGCCGCCATTTACGGAACCACCGCTACCAGAGCCACCATCACCACCGGAACCATTTCCACCAGAGAGTTTTTCAATTACCAGTTCTACCGGCACTTCTCTTTGTGCCTCATTTAATTTTAATACAATCGTTCCTGTCACACTTCCCGGATTGCTGGCAGTTGCATCCACTTTTTCAAAATCAGAAAGCGTAACGTCAACGACATAGCCTAACTTGTCTACTTCCTTCTTCACCGCTTCCAGGACAGTAACTTCTTCTGTATTATTATCCGGTGTCATTGCTTCGAGTACAGCTCTGGCTGCCTGCTCTGCCTCTTCCAGCTTGTCATCATCGGTCTTTGGAATCTTTGGAATTACAAGGTCTACCTTAACATCTTTGGAGGCACTACCTAATGTCAGTGTAATGGTTCCGGTGATGCTGCCCGGAGCTTCTTTCGTAGCCTCTGTCATAGACAGTTCTTCCGGCTCTGCGGAAACTGAAATGCCATATCCTAAAGCTTCAACTTCGCCTGTAATCTCTGCAACAATGGCAGAACCACTGGTAGCATTGGCCGGCTCCTCCGATGCCAACACACGTTTAGTCACCCGGACTGCCTCGTCAAGCTTGTCAGTATCGGTTCTGTCAATTTTTGCTATATAATCCTTCCAGTTCGTCCAGTCCGTATAATATGTATTATAGACATCTGAAAATACTTTAATTCCCTTTTTATTCTGCGTAACAAAACTACAGCGAGTAAAAACTCCGGAATATTCTGTCTTATTAGGATCCTTTAATGTCGCAGGAGTTTTTCCATCGACTTTTACTTCTATTAAATTGGTGCAGCCCTTAAATGCATCTTTTCCAATTGAATTCACCAAATCAAGAAGTTCTATTCTTGTCAATCCTGTACACTCTTCAAATGCATTATTTCCAATTGTTGTGAGACACAGGGGCAGTTCTATGCTTGTCAGTCCTGTACAATCAAAAAATGCGTAATCTTCAATTTTTGTCAAACCCAATGGCAATTCTATCTTCTTTAAATTTTTGCATCCCGTAAATGTCCCGTTTTCAATCTTCTTCACTTGATTAGGAACTTTAATTTCTTTCAAGCCACTTTGCAAAAATGCCCTTTCTCCAATCGAACTGACACTCTCCGGCAGCTCTAATGTCTCCAAACTTGAACAGCTAATAAATGCACCGCCGCCTATTTCAGTGATACCATATGGTAGAATTACCTCCTTTAGATTTCTAGCACCAGCAAAAGTATTAGGATCAATTTTAGTGACGTTTTTCGGTATGGTTATGCTTTCCAAACCAGAATTATTGGAAAATACACCGAAACCGCGATCCTCTCCTATTTCTGTTACAGTTTCCGGAAGCTCAACTGTTTTCAAGCTATCGCATCTTAGAAACACTCCTCCTTTGAGTGTCTTAAGGCCATTTTGCAGTTGTATGTTTTCTAATACCTTGCAATGATTAAATGTATCATCAAGTACTTCTACCTTTTTGGGTATTGATATACTTTTTAACTTTTCACATTTAGAAAATGCTGAGTTTCCAATTACAGTCACATTTTCCGGCAAATCTATGCCTTCTAATGATTGACAATTGTAAAATGCCTTATCCCCTATTTCCGTTACACCATCCATAACCTTAATGGTTGTCAGTTCTTTCCTTTTTGTATCCCAATTTCCTACTTCTTCTATCCAGCTTGTAGTTCCCTCATTGGTATACACAGTCAGGGTCTTCGTAGCTTCATCATAGCTGAAATCTGCCCCTGCAGCCTTTGCTATCACCGTGCCGATACCCGGTACGTACACGCAACCAAGCATCATGGCAAATGCCAGCAGAAACGCGATTCCTTTCCTAATCCTTTTTGATCTCATAATCTTTTGTCTCCTTCTAAGTTTGTAATACAGCAGCCAATCGGGTTGCTTGTTATCTGTGCAAGACCTATGCCTCTATTATCCTTACGAACCTGCATAAACTCCCCTATCCACAATGCACAAAACTCAATTCATTCCTTATAAACAGCTTCTCCCTCATATGTACGAAAAGCCCGGAAAGATTTTTCTTCCAAATACCTTTCTTCACATTTCCCATATAAATCGCCCTTTCTTCCCTGTAATATCTATATGAACACTCTCAAGTGATTGTTTTCACTTTTCCCACATACCTTCTCTGATAAATCACATCTGCATCTGCATCTTACTCCCTCTACAGCACCAAAACCGCCACAAATCCGGCGGTTTTTCAAAAAAATTTATAAAAGTTTTCCATTTTAAGCTTTGCCCCATCTCCTTTGCCAAAAACAAGAGAGCGCCATAAGCAGTCTTTCCTGTAAATCAAACGGCAACACGCTTCGCGAGTTGCCTTATTGATAAAAAAACCGGAAGTTATTATGAACCTCCGGTTTTTTCCTCATTCCTCTATTCCATGACGCACCATACTTTCCATCTAAGCACGGCAAATAATTTACAAGCCATCCATCACCCAATCAATACTTTCTTCCCCTCAAAGGCAAAGCCGTATTTGCGGATATTCCCTGCCGGGATTCCCTTCGCCACAAGGGCGGCTTCATACTGCTTCTCCTCGATCTGGGCGTGGGCAGCCCTCACGGTGTCCTCAAGGGATTTTTCCCTCCGCTTATTGAATACCTTAAATTCCAGAATAAAGGCATCCTTTTTCTTATCTCTTGGCTCTATCATCACATCATATCTTCCAAATCCGCTCTCTCCGTTGGAGATGACAATATAGTCCCTCTGCATGTCAACCATCAGTCCCAGCACAAACCCGTGGTAGAACCGTTCCGGCTGTGCCTGGGAAGGTTGCCTTCCCGTGTCAAAACTGCCAAACATATGAAGGGTCACCTCATTCATATAGTCATTCATATGGTCCACATCCCCTAAAATCAGGGCTTTGATAAAACTGTTATATTCCGGCTGGGAATCCGAGAACCAGTCGCTTACCATTCCCCTAAACATCACATTGATTTCCATGTTGGTGATGGCAAGCTCATACCGGGGCTGTGTCCCTGGAAGAATATCCTCATAGCTTTCACTGGAAACCACCTTCAGGTATCCGCTTGCCAGCAGAAGGCTCCAGACCGATTTCTGGCTTCCGTCCAGCCTGCCAAAAACAATCTGCTCATCTATCAGTGACCATATGGTTTCTCCCCTTAACAGGCATTCAAACTGCTGCTTGATGTCGCTGTCCCCCTTCTTTAGAAGGCTGCTCACCAGGCTGTTGCTGCTGGTGTTTGCCCAGTAAGCCCCAATCTTCCCAGTGTCCAGAAAATTCAGAATCGACCATGGGTTGTAGATATCCCTGTATTGCCCAAAAATAAAGCCGTCATACCACCGCTTGATTTCTTCCTTCCTGCCGCTGTAGCCATACTCATCCAGCGCCCCAAAGACCTCCTCCTGCGTAAAGCCGAAGGCTGCTGCATACTCATCTGAAGTAGCTGTGATTACTTTCAGGTTATTGAGGTCAGAGAAAATAGACTCCTTGCTTACCCTTGTAATCCCTGTCATCATTCCCCTTGCCATGTAAGGGTTGGTCTTAAACGTGGAATTAAAAAAGCTTCTCAAAAAAGAAACGGTTTCTTCCCAGTAACCGTATACATAGGCCTCCTGCATCGGTGTATCGTACTCATCCAAAAGGATAATGACCTTTTTGCCATAATAACGGCATAGAAACTCCGACAGCTTATTGATTGCCACCGTTGCCACATATTCTGGCATACCGCTGCTTACAGAGCAGAAAAATTCCTTATCGTTGTCTGATAGGAAGTCCCCCTCCAGCAGGAAACGATGTACATTGTATAAATCTATTATAATCTGGAAAATCTGTTTTTTTGTATATTCATAATTGTTTTCCTTGATTCTTGCAAAGGACAGACTGATAACCGGATAGGTTCCCTGCAGTTCCCGGTACCCTTCCTCCTTCCAGATGCAAAGCCCATCGAACAAGTCCCTCCTGCCTGCGTGATCCACTGAGAAAAAATAGTCTAACATACTCATATTCAGTGTCTTGCCAAAACGCCTTGGACGGGTAACCAGAGTCACATCATCGCCACTTTCCCACCATTCCTTAATTAAAAAAGTCTTGTCGATATAGAAATAATCGTTTTTCCGGATTTTTTCAAAATCCTGTATCCCTGTCGCTACTGTCCTTGCCATCCTGCCCCTCCTGTCTGGAACCTCCAAAGTTCTTTGAAATTCATTCCATTTTAAAATATGCCT
>NZ_LNAM01000227.1:6651-8349 GCF_001461035.1 Acetivibrio ethanolgignens
TTCTTTGAAATTCATTCCATTTTAAAATATGCCTCTTTCAAAATCCGCTATACTTCAAAATCCGCTATACTAATGTTTCTCTTCTTAGTATAACGGATTTTGGGTTAAATTACAAATTTAATTATCGCACTGCTTCTTCTCTCTTCCCGCTGTTCTCTTCGCAGGAATCGCTCCCGTGGAGTCCTATGCTTTCTTGACGGTTACCTTTACCTTCTTGTATACGCCGTTCTGGGCATAGACATAGATATAGCAGGTCCCGGCTTTCTTGGCTGTGATGACGCCCTTGCTGTCCACTGCGGCAACCTTTTTGTTGGTGGATTCGTACTTGATTGCCGCATGCTTCTGGATGCTCTTGTCTGCCTCCACCTGGGAAGCCTGGATTGTAAATGTCTCCCCTTCTTTTAAGGTTACGTCTGTGTCATTGACTTTAACAGATTTGACATTGCCATACTTGCCGCCTGTGGTCGTGGCATGGACGGTCTTTGATTTGGCAATAAATACTTTCTTGCCATCTACCAGCTTATATGCCTTTACATAGTACTTATAGTAGGTACCGCTCTTCAAAGCCTTGTCTGTCCATGTGGTTGTGCTGCCGTCCTTGATGACTACAAGCCCGGTAATCTTATATGTCTTTGCCTTAGTGTTGCACTGTGCACCGTATACCACATAGCCGTCGGCACCGGATGCCTCTGCCCAGACAAGCCTGTTGGTTGTCTTAGTGGATTTGTCCACCCTCAGCCGCAGCGTTCCGAAGGCGGTATCCATCGTCACGGTTTCCTTGCCGCCGTCCGTATCCGCTGCCTTGCTGGCATCTGCCTCGTCATAGGCGATGAGGAAATCGGAGAAATGGTTCACGGCGAATACCAGATACCCGCCCTCATAAATGCTCGCATACTTCGTTGTCCCTCCGTCCTCTGCCACATACCATACGGAGAAGCCCGCTGCCCTGTAGCCGGTTGGGACTGCAAACGGAACCTTTACCGTTGCCTCGCCGCCCTTGAAGTCGCCGATGTGCTGGCCGTTGCAGGTGAAGTAGGCTTCGATTCCGCCGTGGATGTCCAATTTTTCCACGCCTGTCTTCTGGGCCTCATTGAGGCGGGTGGTTCCCACATCATCCACATTCAGCTGGATATCGCCACTCTTTGCCTGTTCCACCACGGCACCGAGGGCTGTGGAATCCAGCTCCACAGTCGCTGTGGTCAGCTTGACCGCAAGCCCCTCCATCTTGTTGGTCTTGTCCGCTGCTGCCTTTGCGATCTCCTCCATGGACTTGCTTGGAAGGACGACGCTGTCGATCTTCCTGCCAAGTCCGGTCAGGTCCACCTCCACAGTGGCTGCCCTGTCTGTGCCGGCTGTCACCTTCCTGATTTCTTCTGTCTTGATTTCATCGACAGTCGCTTTAGATCCCTCCACCTTAGCTGTCACGTTGACGGTATTCTCACTGCCCGTTACGGGAACCGTAATCGTCGTGCCGCCCGTGGATGGAGCGCCTGGTGTATAGTTGCCAGAGGATGAGCCCCCAGAGCTGCTTCCGCTTCCTGCACCCTGCTCCCCGGATGGCTGTTCACTTACTGTCAAAGTACCTTTATCAGAAACAGTAATATTATAGTTGTCTATCAACGTATGAGTGTCTGCCACAGCTATAAATGTCAATACAAAAATGTACAAAAGTTCCAAAATAATAATGTACAACTTTTC
>NZ_LNAM01000228.1 GCF_001461035.1 Acetivibrio ethanolgignens
CTACCAAAGAGGGAACTCTTACAACAGCAGTAGGTGCAAGCCTTGACTTCGACAGAACCTTAACACCTGCTAACTCTACAAGCAAGACATACTACACAGTAAGCGATACAGAGAATGCAGAGATTACTTCTGCTGGTGTATTCACAGCGAAGAAGGCTGGCGAATATACTGTAACCGCTACTGTAAAGAACTCCAAGACAGCTGCTACTTTAGCTACTACAGAGGCTAAGGTTGTTGTTAAGGATGTTGTATTAAAGGAGGTTAAGCAGGCTAGTGCTACTACTCTGACAGCAGTATTTGCTGGTGATGTTTCTAAGGTTAAGGCTACAGATATTGTCATCACAAGAAAGGCTGACAATGTAGTATTCCCAGTAAGCAAGATTGCTGTGGATGCCGTAGATAAGACAAAGGCTACTTTAACTGTATTTTCTAAGATTGCAGACGGAAAGGAATATACCGTAAAGTATGGTGATACTACTGTTGAGTTTAAGGCAACCGATGGAAAGGCAGCTTCACTTGTTGTTGAGCCTACAACCATCCCTTACAATACTGAGACTGAAATCAAGGTAGTTGGAAAGGATGCACAGGGTATTACTGTATTCGAGGCTATGCTGAATGACAAGGACAGCAAGCTGGATATGAAGATTGAGACAACCCAGGGCTATCTGGTAGGTAACAAGCTTGTTTTATTAGCAAAGGGTAACACTGCAAAGGTTACAGCTACACTTCATACCTATGAGTACAATACCGATGGTACAGAGAAGGATGTTCTCAAGACAGAGGCTACTATCACAGCCGTAGATCCTGAGGCAGTTTCCTTAACCGGCAAGAAGTACACCATCGCTGAGACTCTTGACTGGAAAAAGGAGCTGAATACAAAGATTTCTCTGAGTGAAAAGAACAGCTACTTATTCTACGAGTTAAAGGATAGCAAGGGTAAGGACGTTACTAAGGACTACACAAAGGTTGAGTCTTCTGATACAAATACCTTATTAGTATCCTTTGTAGAAGGTGGTAAGGTTAAGCTTTTACCTGTAAAGGAAGGCACCGCTTATGTACTTGTAAAGGATGCAAAGGATAATGTGATAGCTTCCTTCGCTGTAACTGTAGTTGCTGAAAGAAAGGCTACTGCTATTCTTCTGGAGCCTGCATCCTTAACAGTATCCAACAAGTTTGAGTATAAAACAAGTACTAAGGTTACCGTAAAGGATCAGTTCGGCAATGATATGAGCAATCCTAAGGTAACAGTTACTGAGAAACACAAACCTACCAACGGAGACCTTACATTGCCTAAGTATGAGAATGGCAGAGTTATAGTAGAATCTAAAGCAAAAGGTGTAACAGGAACCTACGTATATGAGATTAAGTCCGGCGATGCTGTTAGAATGTTAACAGTAAGTGTTCAGACAGTTGATGATAATGTTTCCTCTACCTATGAGTTAACCTTAGGAAACGACAAGGTAGATACAACTATTACAAATACCTTCGATGGTAATGCTATTACCATTGATGCTTCTGTTCAGGAGAAGAAGAACGGTCTGCCAGTAAATAACGTAAAAATTACAAAGATTGAAGTAGTAACCAGCGGTGGTGAGGTTAAGTTTACAACAGATAAAGTTGCTACAGGCAGTGCTATTGCGTTAAATGATACAAAGGCTACAATTACTGTTGCTAAGGTAAAGGATAATAGTACGGAAGTTGAGAAACTTTTAGGTGCCGGAACCTATGTTGTTAAAGCAACCTTTAAGAAAGATAGCAATGATGTGACTGTTACCAGAAGCTTTGTAGTAGAAGATAAGCAGCCAGGCTTAACAGCAGAGGTTAAGAAAACTACTCTTACAGGAAATACTCTCACAGATGCTATTAAGGCAGCAGTAACTAAGGGTGATATAGTACTTAAGTGCAATGACGTAGAACTTAAAGCTGATGCTATCATTAGTACAGAGAGCAAAGCACTTGGTAAAAATCATGCAGGTGTTAAGGTGAAGGTTCAGATTACCGTTAAAGGAAAAGATAATAAAGAATATAAGGTACCAGCTGAGGTAACCTTAGCTAATACTATTACTCTTAACTAATTAAGTTTATATATCCCTGCCGGATTTCCGGCAGGGATAATTTTAGTTACTTAGCTTTAGAATTTTGGACATTTTCTCCATTTCACGTTTTTTCGTGTCATAGGTAACATGAGTATATAAATCCATTGTAATATTCATATTGCTATGACCTAAAAGCTCCTGCACTGTCTTAGGGGCAAGGCCGTTTTCAAAAGCTCTTGTAGCAAAGGAATGTCGCAGAGTATGAGGTGTTATATTTTCTATTATGCAGGGCATCCGATTTTCTTTTACTGCAATTTCTTTTTCCAAGCGATTCATTATATCAGTGACAACAGCCAGACGTTTCACCATATGTCCCTCTTGGACTGGAGTTCCGTGCCGTGTTGTAAAAATAAGATTATCCATTTCGTCTACCGGCTTCCATTCTATCTGATTTTCCATAATATAGAGCTTTTGGGCTTTTCGATGCTTTTTCAGTATCTCTACAGCATCTGGAATTAGAGGTACAATCCTCTTACTTGACCCACTTTTGGGTGTCTGAAACCGGAACCCATATTCTCCGGTACGATAGTCCTTTTGATACAATAAGGTTCGTAAAACAGACAGGTTTTTCTTTTCAAAATCAACATCATCCCAGGTCAAAGCACTCAATTCTCCAATCCGCAGGCCTGTACACAGGGCTATCTGAAATAGAGGCTCATAAAAATTGCCGGCTATCGCTGCCAAAAACAGAGTCTGCTCATAAAAAGTAAGTACACGCTGTTCTCTTTTTTCTCCTTTCGGTAAAATTGCACCCATGCAGGGATTTTTCATAAGATAATCATTTTTTACTGCTTGAGAAAACAGATTATTCAAAACAGAATTTACAATCTGGATTGTCCCCAGGCTCAATCCCTGCCGATGCATTTCATTATAAATCCTTTGAATGTGAATAGTTTTAATGTCTTTTAAAAGGTAGCCTCCGATGCTTTCTTTTACATAGCGTTCATAATTCAGACTGTATAAAAGAATGGTAGAATTTTTTACTGTCAATAACTTATATTCCTTCATCCAGACGTCAAACCAGTGATTTAGAGTAATATCAAGCCCCGTGCCATAAATACCATGCTCCAGCTCGTATCTGGCATCAGCCATTTTTTTCTGAAGCTCCTTAACATCTCTGCTATAGTAGGTATACCGTTTTCCATTAAAGGTAAAACGCCCTTGATATCTCCCGTCTTTTCGCAAGGAAATTCCCTTTGGTAAAGTTTTTTTGCTACATCTCATCCTATTTCCTCCTTTGAATAAATTTTCTTCATTTTAACAAATTATTGGGTGGATTTGTTGAGATAAGTCTTTTTTCTTATAATTTTAGAATTTCCAAAAGAGGGAATATTATCAAAAAAAGGAGCTATTGCTCCAGAAATTTAAGGTTATGGTAGAAAATATTTCACAGGTTAGAAAAGAATGAATAAAACTGCTTTGAAATGGAGAGGATAGCTTTAGGAAAGCTTTCAAGGGTGCTAATGTCTAGAAACGGTGTCGGAAATGGTGTCATTTTTTTGGAGCTTTTGCGTCGTGGATACCAGGTATATATAGGACAGCTAGGTGATGTAGAGGTTGATTCAACTCTAGGAGAGACTGCAGTTATGTACATATTTAAAAAATCGCTGTAGGCATAGAGCTTACAGCGATTTATATTTTTTAGTCAATCATAATCTATCTCTCATTTCAGACTACATTACATTTCATCAAAGGAAATAAGATAGCAATTGGAATTTTCCTGGGCTTTTAATAGCAATTCCTGAGTAAATCCATTTTTACTGAAAATATAGTAATATTTTTCAGTAAATTGTGGGAAAAGCAGCGATTTCAGGATAAGCTCTTCCAGTATTTCTACCCCCACAAGCTCTTTTCTCCATTTACATTCACAAAAAGCAGCTCTATTTTCAAAAAAAGCTAAAATGTCAATCTCTTCCTGTCGCTTTTCCTTGGTATTCGTTCCCCACCATCGGCCAAGCTTCTGAAAGAAAAAGGGAGTTTTCTCCAAAGAAGACATTTCCATAAGATATTCCTTACAAATTTCTTCAAAAGCCAGCCCCATGTAATGCGGCATTTGTGGCACTACTATCTTATCATAGATAATATCCCCATCTCCTGAAATTATCCGACTCATATTTTCCAAAACAAAAGAATACCAGAATCGGAACATTTGGTCATCCAGCAGATAGATGCTTTTCCTGGAATTGGCTTCTGTGATAGGCTGTTCTTTTTTCACAATACCAAGTGCAAGCAAGGATGAAATATATTTTGCACATTTATTACTATCAATATGAATTTTTGTAGAAATCTCATTTAATCGGGAAGATCCTTTTGCTATTGCAGTAATAATATCATTATAAGTCGCTGGCTCCCGAAGCTCTTGCTTCATCAGATTCTCTGGCTCCTCGTATAAGGTTCCGCTATCTGAAAAAAATAATTCGACCAAATTTTCTTTTACAGATAAGTTATTTCTTATCTGAGAAAGATATTCCGGAATGCCACCGGTAACTGAATATAAAATAGCCTGTTCTTCCTTTGAAAATCCCGTAAGCATAGCCTGAGTTTCTCTAAATTTAAGAGGTAATAATTTAAATTGTGCTGTTCTCCGACCATAAAGAGGACTTTTATACCCAAGGACTTGATTTTCCATAAAACTCATGGATGAACCACATAGGATTAAAAACAAGTTACATAGCTTTAATTTTTGGTCTATATGTGCTTGCAAGATGGATGATAACTCAGGACAAGTCCCTGCAAAATAAGGATACTCATCTAAAACCAAAATTAAACGGTCTGTTTCTGTGCTTTTTTCTATATAGTCAAAAACCGCTTCCCAGCTGGTAAAAATACTATTATTTTCTGCATTAGGCTGTAATACATGGTAGATATCCCTGCTAACTGCTTCTAAATTAATCTGAGGATTATTTTCACGTCCCACAGAATAAACTGCTTTTTTTCCTTTACAAAACTCCCGGATCAGGGTGGTTTTTCCCACCCGTCTACGGCCATATATAACAGCAAATTCAAAGCGTTTGCTTTTATACATCCGCTCTAATTTTTCCATTTCCTTTTTACGTCCAACAAATAGCATAGCGTCCTCCAAATAATCAACTTACAAGTTTGCAACTTATAGGTTGATTATATCACCTGGATTTGTTTTGTCAATCATCATTTTTTTGATACCATTTCGACACCAAGCCTATGAACAGATAAATACATCATGATATAAATACATCCCTGTCGAGAGTCGACAGGGATGTATAATCTTTAAATCAATTGGATATTATTTTACTGTAATCGTCTGATTTAATGTAATAGTTACAGGTACCTTGTAAGTTGTACCGTTAGAAGCTTTCACAGGAATCATAACCTTTACCTTGATGCCTGCATAGGTCTTTGTACCAGCAATATTCTTAGCCTCCAGATAAGTTACATTTGAACCATCGATCTTCTCGCCATTGTAGGAGAACTCTACGTTTTTGGTGTTCTTAACAGCATCTTTAATATCTGCTTCATCAACAGAGTTCTTCTTAACCTCGTAGGTTACACCTGGCTGAGCATCTTCTACTACGAAGCCAGTAGTAATAGTAAGGTCTTTGTCAGCAGCATCCTTGAAGGTAACCTTAGCAGAATAGCTGCCTGCCTCTAAGTATTTCTCAACAGTACCAGCATTGTTTTTAGCTGCAATAATCTTAGAGCCGCTGATAGCTGCAGATGTAACAGCCTCACCCTTAGCATTGAATACTTCGAGCTTATTGATGTCTTTATTGGCAACCTTAACATTACCCTTGTATTCACCAACCTGAAGGTTGATTTCAATATCCTTGCCATCGTAATCGGTTGTAATTGTAGTGTCCACCTTAGTAGCGTCTAAAGCTACCTTGTAAGTAGAAGCCAGATTCTTGTCAGCCTCCTGAACAGTTACAGTTAACATTCTTACAAGCTTAAGATATTTTACTTCATATACATAGGTTCCCTTAACGGTCTTATCTTTCTCTGTAGTAACAGAAATCTTTCCACCTGCATATGCAATCTTTGGCTGTTCATCTGCTTTCGTTGTAGGAGCATTCTTCAGAGTAAAGGTTACTGTAGCATTTGCTGGATCTGCCATCTTCTCGCCATACTGATCCTTTACGGTAACCTTGGTAGCTACGGTATCAGCGAATGCATTGGATGCAGCCAGACTGGATGGTGTAAACTCCATAACAGCAGCGTCTTTCTTTGCAACAACAGTAATTGCTAAAGAAGCAACTACGTTATCCTTCGCATCCTTTACAAGTACATAAGCAGTACCTTCCTTAACAGGGATTAAGCTAGCCTTACCAGTCTCTTTATAAGATACTAATAAGGTATTTGTATCAGAAGACTCAACCTTGGTGTAATTCTTAGTAACATCCTTATCCTTGCTATCCTTTAACTGGAAGAATACATAGAAATTGTCTTCACCTACTGCAATCTTAGTATTAGCAGCCTTTGTCCAGTCAACTGTCTTAGCAACAGTATACTTTGTGTTTGCTAAAGAAATAACCTCAGGATCTACAGCTGTGATAGTAGCCTCTGTCTTGAGAACATCCTTCTCTGTACCATCGGTATTGTACTCATAGGTATGAAGTGTAGCTGTAACCTTTGCAGTGTTACCCTTCTCGAATAATACAAGCTTATCGCCTGTCATGTAACCCTGAGTAGTCTCTACCTTGATATCCAGCTTGCTGTCCTTTTTACTCATCATAGAGTCAAATACAGTAATGCCCTGAGCATCCTTTCCAAGTACATGGATTTCTGTTTCTGTGTTGAAAGGAACTGTTACCGGGTCAACCACTAAGGAAACAGCCTTTCCATCAGTAGCCTTAAACTCAAGCATGGTATCTGCATACTTAACAGTATAGTCCTTACCATCTGTCATCTTGGAGAATACAGTTAAGGTAACCTTTGTCTTATCGGTCTTGTCTACCTCTACCTTGCTTACTGGGAATACTACGTTATCAGTTTTTCTTGTGATAACGATGTCAGAAGCCTTCAGCTTGGAAGCATCACCAGCAACAACAGCAGTTAAAGTAGTAGCACTAGCCTGCTTAACCTCCTTTAATACAACATCCTTAACAACAACCTTAGCCTCTGTAGTAGCTAAAGTAGCAGCTGTCTTGGAGTTCTTTACAGTAGCGGTTACAGTATACTCGCCAGCCTTCTTCGCTGTGAATACACCAGCAGAAGTAATCTCTGCATTCTCTGTATCACTTACTGTGTAGTATGTCTTGCTTGTAGAGTTAGCAGGTGTTAGGGTTCTGTCGAAGTCAAGGCTTGCACCTACTGCTGTTGTAAGAGTTCCCTCTTTGGTAGCAACAGATACGCCAGTAGCCTGTACCTTTACAGTTACAGCATCCTTAACCGTCTTAACTAATTTGTTCTTTGTGTCGTAAACCTTAGCGGTTACAGTAGCCTTTGCATCCATTGCAGCAGCCTCACCATTAGTCTTAACAGTGATCTTGTTGCTTACAGTAGTCTTAGTAGCCTTTGTGGAAGTCTTGGATACCTTAACGTAATCCTTAGCATCACCAGTTACAGACCACTTTACTGTATAGCCTTTTTTGATGTTCTTTACTGTATATGTGTAGGAACCGTTGTTAGTACCATTCTCATATACAGAAGTCTTGTAGCTTGAAAAAGCTGGAGCTGCAGCAGCGTCTGCACTAGCAGCTGGTGCTAATGTAGAAACAGTCATAGCCAGAGCTAAAGCTACAGATAATTTCTTTACGAAATTCTTCTTCATTTTTCTTCCTCCTTAAAGATTTATGGTTGATAAATTATATTTGTTCTCCTGTGTTTTCTCCATTATTTCCCTTGAAATGCAAGCCAAAACCAAGATGTATGGAAAATCCTGGAAGTGGCAGGATACTTAAATATAATC
>NZ_LNAM01000229.1 GCF_001461035.1 Acetivibrio ethanolgignens
GAAAAGTTGTACATTATTATTTTGGAACTTTTGTACATTTTTGTATTGACATTTATAGCCGCACTGGAGGAGTATGGCTATGGGGACAGAAAAGAGGACGTAAAGTATTGGTATGACGGCTTTATTTTCGGGGAGCACTGGGACATCTACAACCCATGGTCAATCCTAAATTTTCTGGACAGTGGGAAGATTGGGGCTTACTGGGCCAACACCAGCAGCAACGGCCTTGTGAACAGGCTTCTGCAAACGGGAAGCGGGAATGTCAAGAGTGCATTTGAGGAACTGATGAAGGGTGGCACAATCCACTGCCAGGTCAACGAACAGATCGTGTATGACCAGCTGGATGATGACGAGGATGCCATCTGGAGCCTCCTGGTTGCCAGCGGATACCTGAAGGTATTGAGCTATGACCAGCTGGATGAGCTGGATGAGGATGAGGAGCAGAGCTATGAAATTGCCATCACCAACAGGGAAGTCCACTATATGTTCCGAACCATGATCAAGGGGTGGTTCGGCAGCAACAAGACCAGCTATAACGGATTTGTTAAGGCTCTGCTTGCCTGTGATGTGGAGCTTATGAATGAATATATGAACAGGGTGGCGCTGAATTCCTTCAGCTATTTTGACACCGGGAACCGTCCGTCCGGGGCGGAGCCGGAGCGTTTCTACCACGGCTTTGTGCTGGGGCTCATGGTGGAGCTTAAGAAGGAATATGCCGTGACCTCCAACGGAGAGAGTGGCTTTGGCAGGTATGATGTGATGCTGGAGCCGAAGGATAAGGGGAAGAATGCCTATATCCTAGAATTCAAGGTGAGGAACAGACACAATGAGGAAACACTGGAGGACACCGTGAGGGCTGCCCATGCCCAGATTGAGGAGAAGCAGTATGAAGCCGCCCTTGTGGCGAAGGGAATCCCGGCAGGGAATATCCGCAAATACGGCTTTGCCTTTGAGGGGAAGAAAGTGCTGATTGGGTGATGGATGGCAGAGTTTAAGTGGAAACATCAATGCCCAGGAAGAAAAAGGAGGGTGCCTATGTCCAATTTGAATGAAATGGCAGAAGTAAATGTATGCCTGCTGGTTTTTTCTGCCGTTGTGACGGCATTTTTATTGTTTGCTGCCATTTTTGACCGTAGCAGGAACAGGCCTTTTATGAGATGCTTTATCTGCTTGTTGGCAGCCAACATCATCATGCAGCTTGGGGAGGCAGGAATCTGGATGTTTGAAGGCTCACCGGAGAACATCCCACTGGTAAAGTTCTGCTGTGTTCTGTCTTTTGGTTCAGGGTTTTTGCTGGTTACTTTTTTTACCTATTGTATTTTGGAGTTTTTCAGGGAGAGGGAAATGGTTTCCCTGCTCCCAGCACATATTATGGCGGCTGTGTGCGGTGTGTTTTTTGTGCTGGTTCTCATTTCAACATATAATGGATTGTTTTTTACCTTTGATGAGCAGGGAAACTTTGCGGACAGGCCATGGAGATTTCCTGTGGCTTTCTTTGATTTTATAACATTTTTCTTTGAGATTGCTTTGATTTTCCGATGCCACAGATTCCTCTCTCTGGGCGAGATGCTTTCTCTGTCTGGTTTTGGCATGCTGCCGGTGGTTTCCATGAGTATGGTGTATATCTGGTATCCAGTGCCGGAATACCTTACCACAACTCTTACGATGATGGTGATATTTATTTTTTTCCACAGGGAGACAAGCAGGCAGTCTGCGGAGAAGGAAAAAGAACTTGTCCAAAAGGAGCTGGAGCTGTCGAAGAGCAGAATCAGCATTCTTATGAGTCAGATGGAGCCACATTTTCTGTTCAACAGCCTTTCCACCATCAAGCATCTGTGCAGGAAAGAGCCGAAGGAAGCCATAGAGGCTATCGATAAATTTTCCAGTTTCCTCAGGGGAAGTATGGATGCCCTGGCAGAGGAGAGCCGTATTACCTTTGAGAGAGAGATGGAGTTTGTGGACAGCTATTTGTATCTGGAAAAGAAACGGTTTGGGGGGCAGGCTGAAGATTCAGTATGATATCCGGGCAAAAGACTTTTTGGTTCCGGCACTTAGTATTCAGACTCTTGCAGAAAATGCAGTGAGGCATGGAATCGCCAGGAAGCTTTCCGGGGGAGTGCTGGACATTGCCGCATGGGAGGATGAGGAGAATTTCAGGGTATCCATAACCGATGACGGAATTGGGTTTGAGGTGGAAGAAGTGTCTGCCGACGGGAAAAGCCATGTGGGAATCCATAATGTAAGGTGCAGGCTTTCCATGATGTGCGGCGGAAGTCTTGAAATACAAAGTGCACCGGGAGAAGGCACAAAGGCAGTGTGCATCCTTCCCAAAGATGGGAAGGGGAAGGCAGAAAAGGAAAAAGGCCAAGGAAGAGGAGCGTGATGTCATGAGGATTTTGATTGTGGATGATGAGGCAATGATGCTGGAGGAAATGCAGTACCTTGTAAAAGAGGTAAGACCGGAAGCAGAAATTTCCTGTGCGGATAGTTATGGGAAGGTGTTGACTTTCGCAGGGCAGAAAGCCTTTGATGTGGCATTTCTGGATATTGAGATGCCGGGGATGGACGGGCTTACCCTTGCCAGAAAGCTGAAGGATAAATGTCCGGACATGAATATTATTTTTGTCACAGCCTATTCCAAGTATGCCGTTGATGCATTTTCCATGTACGCCAGCGGTTATCTGTTAAAGCCGGTAAAGGAAGAGCAGTTGGAGGAGGCATTTGCCCATCTTCGGATACCAATCCGATATGAGGATGACAAGCTTAGGGTTCAGTGTTTTGGCAATTTTGATATTTTCTTTGAAGGAGAGCCGGTACTCTTCAACCGCAGCCTTGCCAAGGAGTTGTTGGCGTATCTCATTGATTTGCGGGGAGCCTCTGCCAACACGGCCCAGCTTTGTGGGATTCTTTGGGAGGACAGCGCGAAGGCAATGGAAAACCGCCATTATTTCCGCAATATCGTGGCGGAGCTTAAAAAGGTGCTGAAGGCCTGCAGGGCGGAAAAGGTTTTAATTTGCAAACGGAACTTTTTTGCCATTGATGTGGAGCAGGTAGAATGTGATTATTATAAGTTCTTGAAGGGGGATGTGGCTGCCATCAACAGCTATCGTGGAGAGTATATGAAGCAGTACAGTTGGGCAGAGATGACAACGGGAGCTTTAAGGAGGCAGGTGCCTGAGTTTTTTTCACAGAATGATTTGCTGTTTGATGAAAAATTATAAACTATGTGGGGAGTTCCGCCATGGCAACATATGCACGTTTTCCCCCCACGATGAGCGCTTATGCGCTTGAATTGTGCATGGAAATATGAATTTTTACAGTTTACAGCAGAATGAGCACAAACAACAAGTGTAGAGCGTAAAAGAGTATTGCCTTTACGGGTTTTTCCTGATTTGCGCTTACCAGCACCTTCATTATTGCCAGGACATAAGCCAGCCCATGATGAAATGTGGGCAGATGTTGGAAACCGTTTCATATCTGTTCCAATGACTGCAATGATAGCTTGAGCACTCGTATTAGCGATTCCTGTAATGTCTTTGATTGACTCGACTGCTTTTTTTCTTCAGGAGTCATGTGATGATTAATCTCATCATCAATACGAGTACCTCCAAGAATGGTTTCGAGAATATTACGTGCACTTTTGCCATTGATGTCCGTGATAGTACCGGAAAGCTTGATATTAGCACCTTCCAACATCTTTTGAAGACGATTCAACTCACGATTACGTTTACAAACAAGGCTTTTGAGGTATCCTACAAGTTCTCGCAGCTCACGCTGAGCTTTATCAGGAATGTAACTGGCTTGAAGCAGACCATGCTGAAGTAGATCCGCAATCCATTCAGCGTCTTTGACATCAGTTTTGCGTCCTGGTACTGCTTTCATATGACGGGCATTTACAACCATAGCTTCAAGACCTGAAGATTCTAAAATATTAAAAAGAGGTTTCCAGTATGAAGCAGTACTTTCCATTGCAACCATCTGGCATCCGCCCTGTTGCAACCAGTCTGCTAATTCAAGAAGTTCTCTTGTAGTTGCACCAAACTCACGGACTTCTTGTTTATTGCCATGGACAAAACAGGCCACCATGAGTTTTTGTGAACATCAATACCACAACATTTGTCGTAAATTTTCTTCATAATGTATACCTCACAGTTAAAATTTACGGCACGCCTCACTGTCAACTATCATTTTACTATACGTCCATTGGTAATAAAGACTGGACAGGTGGTGGTAAAAATGAGTGAGCCATAAATCAGTTTTATAGACGAGCTACAAGCCCAAAATAAGATCGACTTTATGCCGTTAAAATAAGTATACACCTTTGCAATTGCAGAATAAATACATGAATTGACAATCGGTTTCATTCATGGTGTTGCGAAGAACTGAGGCATGGAGATTTTATAGGCATTGGCTGCCTTCAAAGCTGAGGAGACATGGAACCTTGTAAAAAATCTTTTGATAGATTTTGTAATCTGCTTATCATTTTGGGTTGCTTGTGTTATACTATGTATTCATAGCATGAGCCTCCGGAAGTATGATTGTTTCTTGACAAGCAAGATTCTAAGGGTGATTTACACCATCCTGAAGACAGGGACAACTTATGATCCACAAAAACTGTTGAAGGATATCAAGCACCCGGTATCAGCACAGGCAGCATTGGCATCATAGGAAACAAAAATACAAGTAACACAATCCAGAACTCTGTCGAGTGGCTGATGGAAGGCATCGGAGAATGGACAGGGTTCTGGAACAGAAACCCGTAAACGATGGAGTCCGAAACGGACTGCATCTGCAAAAGGCCAACAGGAAACAGTAGTGGTAGAGCGTCCACTGAGTAAATCAGTACCACGACAGGTGAATGCAGGTCAGTAACAATCAAACATAAAAACAAGAGCTGTAGCCGGCGTCGTTTTTTTCCGTGGGGCATGACCCCGTCTAGGAGCTTGGCTGGCACTCAGTGTATGGTAGATGGGACGAAGGAAGTTGGGACACGTTCCCTTTAGACACGGAAGGTTCATCATCATAGTTGAACAGAGGGAAATAAAAATCGTCAAAGCCAGTAAAATCAATAGATTTAGGCTTGACAGAATAGGAAGGATATGGATGTTACTTTAAAGAAGCCGCATTTATAGATGTTGACAATATGCAGCAAGCTTTAGAGGTATTGATTGAATTTTATGAATCAAAGAAAAGTGCTTATAAGTCAAATTATTCATTGCTATTATTAAGATTAGCACATCAAATGGTATTGATGTACGAAAAGGATAATTCTTGGTATAAAGATAAAAAAGAAGAGATTGATAATTTGTTAGTAAGTGCAGCAGAAAAATGTTATATGTATGATAAACTTGAAGATGAATTTGCTAATAAAGCTATTGATGAACTGAAAGTATTTGTATATAGATTTTGTGCTTGCTGTAGAATAAATGAAACAAGTTAATTGAAAAGAGGAATATATATGGGAAACTTGGTGAATGGTCAGGAAGAAAATATTAACATAATTGATAATATTATTCTTGCATTTAAAGCAACTGAATTGCATATTAAAGGATTATCAAATGATATTACTGATTTATTAGAATATAAAATGTTTGTATTGTGCCTGGATAATGCTGTTGAACTATTGTTTAAGTTTATGATTGCCAGAAGAGAAGAAATTCTCTTATATGCTGATGAAAAAACAGAAATTGTATTAAAGAAGTATAATAAAGCACATAAAGCAGGCTTTACAAAATTAGAAGCATTCTTTCAGCGACATCCTATGGAAAATGACTTACATACAGTATCCTTTTCTAAGGCGTGCGATTTTTTGAAAGATTATTATCAAATAATAGGAGAAACATTTGCTTCAAAGTGCAAGAAATTAGCACAAGTAAGAAATGGATTTATACATTATTCCACTACTATTAGATATATTGATGTGGTTACATTTTTGCATATTTATAAAAAATGTGTTTGCTTATTTGAAGAAGAACTGAAAAATAAACCCGTATATGATATAGAAGCATTGTTAGCAGATGAAGATATAGGGAAAATATATTATAATATGGATATAGTTACATATTGTAATGCAAATAAGATTTGCAAAGAAGCCATATGTAGAGATATTTTTAATAATGAGATATTTTTACATATAGTTGGATTTGTTATGGATAATTATAATGACGAGTTAATAGATATATGTCCGGAAGATTACGAGAAGATAGAAGGCTTGTTTTTTCAAAAATATTCAAAATTATATGGAAATAATTTGAAAAAGAAACACGAAGAATTTAGAGAAGTATATAAAATTATGCTTGACGCTGAGATTATATATGAAGATTATGAAATGTATGATGACAAACTTTCTACTATAATGGTAACTGAATGGGTATTAGAAGAAATTGAAAATAGGTGGGATGAAATGGAACAAAAAAGACGTTTGGCTTGTAATAAGAGCGTAAAGAGCGTTATACAATCAATGAGAAGAGATTATGAGGATGATTGGTGGAGTTAAGCATGGCATTACGCAGTAAGAATATTGTGTTTTTACTCGACAGAGAGGCTTGAGTACGCTATAATACCCTTGCAAGGTTAAATTTCTCTATGTCTCCAGGCACTCCCGATTATCCTTCAGGGGCAAAAAGGAGTAGCCTGGCAAAAAGAGAAAATAGAGAGAAATTAGAACCTTGTGTATGGGTAATAAACCCATATCCAGGGTTCTTTTTATATGCCATGAACCTTGAAAAATGGGGGATTTAGGGGAAGAAGAGATGGAACTATTTCCCATTCCATTCTCCAATGAAATCCCACAATGATACCAAAAATCAATCTATACATCACGCTTTCGTTCAGTGCCTTTTCGGGATGTGAAAGGGTGTTGGGAGATAAGTAACAAATATGTCTCTGCAAGTAAGCCGTTGAATATGCAGCGTTTCAGCGATTTGCAGGAGCAAAAAACTCTTGAGTGATACTATTTTGATACTAAAAAGCTGAAAAAGTAGGTTCAAAAGGGAGTTGTTGAATTTAGGTAAATAATTTAGAAAGACTTTCATCGTTTTGGTGGGAGGCTTTGAATAATAGATTAGGAGATGTATTATGAAAATCAGTTGTAGATTATTAAAGAATATAACAATATTATTTTGTATTATTTTTACGGTTGCAACAGTAGCAAGCTGTATAATAAATTTGTTAATGAGGAATACAAGTGATACTTATCTTCATATTTTGGATAGGGCAGTATTAACTTTAGTTGGCTCTATTATCATTGGTATTGCTGTAGATATTGATTTTAAAAGTTCAATATTAAATTGTTTAATTCCATATTTGATTTTTATTGTACTTGCTTTTTTATATGTATTTGTTTCAGGATTCTTTGTTGAACTACATTGTTTATGCTAATCTCATATGACTAAAAATTGATTTACTTGATTGTCTCTGGATAGAC